>NZ_JACAOM010000036.1:47168-84206 GCF_013386245.1 Pseudomonas sp. 21615526
ACAGAAAAGCAGCTCTGCTTTCGCTCTGGTTTTTGATGGGGCAGAGCGCTTTGGTTACTGTGCCGCTTTTGCAAAGTGACTCGCTGCAAGAGCGAAACCATAAGCCGCCGTTACCGAAGAAACGGATATACACACCAAAAGCGTCAGAGCTGAAACCGCCCCCGCTCATGCTCATACAACGGCCGCACCAGCGCGAATTCATGGTCAATCTCATCCACCAACTGCGCCAAATCCGCAACCACAGGCTTGGCGGACTTATCCTCGAGCAACTGACAAAGCTCAGCCAACCGCACCGCCCCAAGATTTCCGCTACTCCCCTTGAAGCTATGCGCAATCCGCCCAAGCGCCTTGGCATCATCCCGAGCCCGGCGCAACGCCTCTACCCGCTTTTGCGAGTCATCGAGAAAAGTGTCGAGCAGCTTCGGATACTCGCCCTCCATGACCTCCTGCAAGCCAGTCAGCACATCGGGGTCCAGATGAATCTCTGCCACTTGTTCGCTCCTTGATCAAGAATCGGCGGATTATGCCAGAGCCTTCCATGAAAACTCCACGCACACACACCGCCCGCCGTCAGACCAGCCTACATCGCTGCTCAACTGGCGCACCAGGCTCAATCCCCTACCAGACAGACGGTCAACATCCAGCGGCCTGGCCAGCACCTTATCCACATCAAACCCGGCCCCACTGTCCTCGATCCGCAGCGTCAGACACCCCCCCTCCCCGGTCGGCACCACATCCAGGCGCACCCGCACATACCCGCTATCCAACCGCGCCAGCCGCTCATTACGCTCGCGGTAATACGCAGCAAACCCCTGTGCATCCCGCTTGAGCCGCGAATCCAGCCCCAGCACACCATGTTCAAGCGCATTGGAATACAACTCCGCCATCACGCTGTACAACGCCCCGCTCTGCTCCCGCAACCCATGAATCTCCAACAGCAACTGCAACAAATACGGCAAAGGGTTGTAGGACTTGAGCGTCTCGGCACGAAACTCAAAACTTACCGACCAATCCAGCGGCGACGACTGCCCACTGTCGGAATACACCACCGACGACGAACGCAACGGCTCATCCGCCTGCAGGCTGATCTCCACCATGCTGATGTCATCGCGCACCTCACCGCGAAAACCCGCCAGGGCCTGTTCGATCTCCTCAAACAACCGGTCCGGCTCGCGATTGGCCGCAAACACCTGCTGCAACCGCTCGGCGCCAAACAACTGTTCATGGGCATCGGCAGTATCCAGCACACCATCCGACAGCAAAAACACTCGGTCACCCAGCGCCATCGGCCAGACTTCAGTGCAGTCATCAAACGCCTCGGCCGCCAGCACGCCCAATGGCAAATGCCGCGACACCAGCGGCGTGCGCTTGCCGGTGGTGACGTCATGCACGTAGCCGTCGGGCATGCCGCCGTTCCACACCTCTACCACCCGTCGCTGGGCGCTGAGGCACAGCAAGGTGGCACAACAGAACATGTCCACCGGCAGGATGCGCTTGAGCTTGGCGTTCATCTCCCGCAGGGTTTGCGCCAATCCGTAGCCCTTGGCAGTCATGCCGTAGAACACTTCCGCCAGGGGCATGGCGCCGACCGCCGCCGGCAAACCGTGGCCGGTAAAGTCCCCCAGCAGCACATGCATATCGCCCGACGGCGTGTACGCGGCCAGCAGCAAATCGCCGTTGAACAGCGCGTAGGGCGACTGCACATAACGAATATTCGGCGCGGCGTTGATGCAGCCCGAGTGGGCCACCTTGTCGAACACCGCCTTGGCCACTCGCTGCTCCTGCAGCAGGTAGTCGTGGTGCCGGGCGATCAGGTCGCGTTGCTGCAACACCGTGGCCTGCAAGCGACGCAGGCGATCCATGGCATTGATCTTTGCCGCCAGGATCACCTGGTTATAGGGTTTGGCCAGGAAGTCGTCACCCCCGGCATCCAGGCACTGGGCCAGGGCTTCGCTCTCGCGCAGGGAGGTGAGGAAGATGATCGGCACCAGCGCCTCCCCCGCCAGTTGCTTGATCTGCCGGGCCGCCTCGAAGCCGTCCATCACCGGCATCAGGGCGTCCATCAACACCAACTGCGGCCGTTCACGGGTAAACACATCGACCGCTTCCTGGCCGTTGCTGGCGGTCAGCACCTGGTGGCCCTGGCGGCGCACGATGGTCGACAGCAACAACAGGTCGGCGGCGCTGTCTTCGGCGATCAACACCGTCAGCGCCTCGAGGACCGGGGCCAGGACGCTCAAGTGAGGTCGAACAGTTTGTCGAAGTTGGAAATGGCCAGGATCTTGCGCACATCGGAGTTGGCGTTGACCACCTGCACTTCGGCATTGTCGCCTCCGGCATGGTCACGCAACAGCAGGAGCATGCCCAGGGCCGAGCTGTCCATGTAGGTGGTTTCCTTCAAGTCCACCACGTAGATCTCGGGCACCTTGTAGAACCGCTCGTAGGCATCACGAAAGGCCTGGTGGCTACCGAAATCGAATCGCCCCCTGACGGTGATCGTCAACTTCGTCCCGTCCAGGGACACTTCTGATTCGACTGACATACGACTGCTTCCTTGTCATTGGCAATGTGCAACAAGGTGTAGCAGGTGATGGGGAAGTGGGCAAATCCGTGTAGGAGCGAGGGCGTGGTTAATAGGGGTTTTGGCGGGGAAGACGCTGGGACAATTCATCCAGCAATTTCTGCTCGCGCTTGTCTTCCAGTGCACGGGCTTCGTCGATGTAGCGCTGCACCAGTTTGCGCAGGCCTTCGACCCGGGCATAGGCCTGTTGCCAGCTGTCGCGGGCCTTGTCGACGTTGGCCTGGTGCCAGGCCAGGCTCTGGCGCTGCTGGCCGACGGCGGTTTCCAACTGGTTGAGAAAGCCCTGGTAGCCCATCAGCCACTGCCCGGAGACGCCCTTGCTGCCACGCTCGATCCACTGCTGCTGATACTCGCCGCGAAAGCGCTCCAGGTCCCCCAGCTTGCTTTCCGCCAGGCGAACCTGGCCCTGGAAGTACCCCAGGCGCTGGACGGCGGTCTTTTCAGCTTTTTCGGCCATGTCCACTACCGGGGCAAGGCGCGCGGCGCGAGTGTTGGCCATGGTTTATCCGCCCGGCGCCGGCGCGAAGATGGTGCCCAGGTGTGCTTCGCTCTCACCCATGCTGATCTTGTCGTTGAGGCCCTGGCGCAGGTACGTCACCAGTTGCGGTTGCAGGGCAATCGCCAGGTCGGTCTCGCGATCGCCGCCGGCCACATAGGCGCCGACGCTGATCAGGTCGCGGCTCTGTTGATAACGCGACCACAGTTGCTTGAACTGCTGCGCGCGCATCATGTGCTCCGGGGTGACCACCGACGGCATCACCCGGCTGATGGAGGCTTCGATGTCGATGGCCGGGTAGTGCCCTTCTTCGGCCAGGCGCCGGGACAGCACGATGTGCCCGTCGAGCACGCCCCGCGCCGAGTCGGCAATCGGGTCCTGCTGGTCATCGCCCTCGGAGAGTACGGTGTAGAACGCAGTGATCGAACCACCACCGGCTTCGGCGTTACCGGCACGCTCCACCAGCTTGGGCAGCTTGGCGAACACTGACGGCGGATAGCCCTTGGTGGCCGGCGGCTCGCCGATGGCCAGGGCGATTTCCCGCTGGGCCTGGGCGAAGCGGGTCAGGGAGTCCATCAGCAACAGGACGTTCTTGCCCTTGTCGCGAAAATATTCGGCGATGCGTGTGCAGTACATCGCGGCGCGCAGGCGCATCAGCGGCGCGTCATCCGCCGGCGAGGCCACCACGACCGAACGCTTGAGGCCTTCTTCGCCGAGGCTGTGCTCGATGAATTCCTTCACCTCGCGGCCCCGCTCGCCGATCAGCCCGACCACGATGATGTCGGCCTCGGTAAAGCGCGTCATCATCCCCAGCAGCACCGATTTACCGACGCCGGTACCGGCAAACAGGCCCAGGCGCTGGCCGCGGCCCACCGTCAATAAACCGTTGATGCTGCGAATGCCCACGTCCAGCGGCACGCTGATGGGGTTGCGCTTGAGCGGGTTGATGGTCGGGCCGTCCATCGGCACCCAGTCTTCGGCCTTCATCCCGCCCTTGCCGTCGAGGGCGCGCCCGGCGCCATCCAGCACGCGGCCGAGCATGCTCATGCCCATCGGCAGGCGGCCGGTGTCGGCCAGCGGCACCACGCGAGCGCCGGGGGCAATGCCGGCAACGCTGCCGACGGGCATCAGAAATACTTTGCTGCCGGAGAACCCCATCACTTCGGCTTCGACCTGCACCGGGTGGTAGCTGTCGTCGTTGATCACCATGCAGCGGCTGCCCATGGCGGCGCGCAGGCCTTCGGCTTCCAGGGTCAGGCCGACCATGCGCAGCAGCCGGCCCTCCAGGATCGGCTGGCCGGGCAACTCGGTGACTTCGGCATAGCCACCCAGGCGCTTGGCGAAGCTGGTGCGATCAAGGCGCATCGGGGGTGTCCAGCTCGACGCTCAAGTCCGGCTCTGCCGGGTGCAGCGCCTGCTCGTGCAACTGATCGAACAGCTTGGCCATGATCTGCGTGATGCGCGTCTCCACCGTGGCATCGATGCGGCTGTGCTCGGTCTCGACCCGGCAACCACCGGGCAGCAGCGCAGCGTCTTCGACGATGCGCCAGGTTTCTTCATGGCGCTCGCGCAGGGCTTTGACCTGTTCGAAATCCTGCGGGTTGATGTACAGCCGCACGTTGCCGACGCCCAGGGGCAGCAGCTTGAGGGCTTCGCGCATCACGCTTTCGATTTGCGTGGAGTCCAGGGCCAATTCGCGCTGAATCACCTGGCGGGTGATGTGCTCCACCAGCCCGACCATGGCTTTTTCAATCTGCGAGTCCTGCTCGGCGATGGGCTCGAACAGGCTGCCCATCAGGGTTTCCAGGCTGGCCAGCTTGACGCTCAGCGCGGCCTCGGCTTCCTGGCGGACCTTGAGAGTGGTGCTGCGAAAACCGTCCTTCTCGCCGGTGGAAAAACCTTCGTTGTAGGCTTCCTGGCGAATGCTTTCGAGCTCTTCCAGGGTCAGTGGCTGAACTTCCTCCAGCGGCACTTCTTCCATCTCGGCCGGGGGTTCTTCTACCGGCTCCGGCTCAGGCTCCGGGCGATGCGGGTCGAAACTGGGCAGCGACCAGACGTCGAACCCTCCGACGTCCCGTGCGCGAATCAGATCGCTGGGCGTCTCATCTTTGTTCGACATGCGCGGCGCCTTAAATCATTTCTTCGCCGCCCTTCCCACCGAGAACGATTTCTCCGGCTTCGGCCATACGGCGGGCAATGGTGAGGATTTCCTTCTGTGCAGTTTCCACGTCGCTGACGCGCACCGGGCCCTTGGCCTCGAGGTCGTCGCGCAACAGTTCGGAAGCCCGCTTGGACATGTTCTTGAAGATCTTTTCCTTGACGCCTTCGTCGGAGCCCTTGAGCGCCAGCACCAGCACGTCGGAGGACACTTCCCGCAGCAACGCCTGGATGCCACGGTCGTCGACGTCAGAGAGGTTGTTGAACACGAACATGAGGTCTTCGATCTGCACCGACAGGCTGTCGTCGATCTCGCGGATCGAGTCCATCAACTGGCCTTCCACCGAGCTGTCGAGGAAGTTCATGATGTCGGCCGCACGCTTGATGCCGCCCAGGGTGGTGCGCGAAGCGTTGGAATTGCCCGAGAACTGCTTCTCGAGAATCGTGTTCAGTTCTTTCAGCGCCGCTGGCTGCACGGTGTTCAACGACGAGACACGCAGGATGATATCCAGGCGCACCTTATGGTCGAAGTGGCCGAGCACTTCACCGGCCTGGTCGGGGTCGAGATACGCCACCACGATCGCCTGGATTTGCGGGTGTTCGTAGCGGATCACATCGGCCACGGCCCGCGGTTCCATCCACTTCAGGCTGTCGAGGCCGCTGGTGTTGCCACCCAGCAGGATGCGGTCGATCAGGCCGTTGGCCTTGTCTTCGCCCAGGGCCGAGGTGAGCATCTTGCGAATGTAGCTGTCGGAGCCGACGCCCAGGCTGGTCTGGTCGCCGACGATCTCGACGAACTCGCTCATCACCTGCTCGACTTGCTCGCGGTGCACATTGCGCATTTGCGCCATGGCCACGCCGACACGCTGAACCTCTTTGGGCCCCATGTGGCGCAGCACTTGGGCGGCGTCGGTTTCTCCGAGGGACAGCAACAGCACGGCGGCTTTGTCGACCCGGGAGAGTTTGGCTACTGCAGCTCGGCTATCACTCATCTGCGTTAATCCACTCTTTCACGACCTGGGCCACACGACCCGGGTCTTCGGCCACCAGGCTCTTGATTGCGTTCAACTGAGCGTCATAACCCTCGCTCGGGCTCGGCAACAGAATGCTTTGCGGGCCACCGAGGCTCACGCGGTCGTTGGCCAGTTCGCCATCGAGGCCGCCCATGCCACCCAGCTCGACGTCACCGCCGGCCAGGGCCAGTTGCTTCTTGCCGTGGCCGGTGATGTTGTTGAGCACCGGGCGCAGTACGCCGAACACCAGCACCAGGATGAACAACACACCCAGCACTTGCTTGACGATGTCCCAGAACCACGGCTGAGTATAGAACGCTGCCTCGGCGATGACTTCGCCACGCTCGGCGGAGAACGGCATGTTGATCACGCTGACGCTGTCGCCACGGCTGGCATCGAAGCCCACCGCATCCTGTACCAGGCGAGTGAAGCGCGCCAATTCATCGGCGCTCCATGGGGCGCGGGTAATGGCGCCGTCTGCGGCATTGACCTTGACCTGGTCATCCACCACCACCGACACCGACAGGCGATTGATCCGACCCTGTTGCTGCTTGGTGTGGCTGATGGAACGATCAAGCTCGAAGTTCTTGGTGGACTGGTTGCGCTTGTCGGCCGGGTACGGCGCGAGCATGGGCTGGCCAGTGGCCGGGTCCATGATCTGCTGGCCGTTGGCGTCCAACAGCGGCTGGCCAGGCTGCACCGCGCCTGCGGTAGCGGCAGCGCCACCGGTGGTTTGCGGGGCAGTGGCCGGGGTGGGTGGCTGGTTGCTCAGGGCACCCGGCACGCCTTGCGGGCCATTGCTGGCGGTACGTTGTTCGGTGGTCGATTGCTCGCTGCGCAGGGCCGGCTGGTCCGGGTTGAACTGCTCGGAGGTCGATTCGACGGCGCTGAAGTCGACGTCGGCCGACACTTCAGCCTTGTAGCGATCATTGCCCAACACCGGTTGCAGGATGTTGTGCACCCGCTGGGTCAGCATGCTTTCCATGCGACGGCTGTAGTCGAACTGCTTGCCGGCCATGGTCAGCGAGGAGTTTTCCGCGAGGTCCGACAGCAGGTTGCCCTTCTGGTCGACTACGGTGATCTGCGACTTGCTCAATTCAGGAACGCTGGTGGCCACCAGGTTGATGATCGCCAATACCTGGCCAGGCTCGAGGGAGCGGCCGGCAAAGAGTTCGACCAGCACCGAGGCGCTGGGCTTGCGTTCATCGCGCACAAACACCGAGCTTTTCGGAATCGCCAGGTGCACGCGGGCGCCCTTGACGTTGTTCAGGGCAGAGATGGTGCGCGCCAGTTCGCCTTCCAGGCCGCGACGGTAGCGGGTGGCTTCCATGAACTGGCTGGTCCCCAGGCCCTGGTCCTTGTCGAGGATTTCAAAGCCGATATTCGCGTCGGACGGGGTTACGCCGGCAGCCGCCAGCTTCATCCGCGCACGGGCCACATCGTCGGCCTTGACCAACAGGGCGCCGGAATTCGGTTCGACGGTGTAGCTGATGTCTGCCGCCGCCAGGGTTTCCATGATCTGCTTGGAATCCATGCCGGCCAGGCTGCCGTACAACGGACGGTAATCCGGTTGCTGGGACCACAGCACCACGGCAAAACCAATCGCCACGCTGGCAGCCAGGCCGACCATCAGGCCCACCTGACGCAACATGGTCATCTCGGAGAGGTTTTCCAGGAACGACAGGCCAAACAGCGGCGGCTTGCCGTCTGCCTTGGCGGGTGCGTTATCCACGAGTGCTTCTGCCATGACTCAAATCGTCCTTAAACCGGCATCTGCATGATGTCTTGATAGGCTTGAACCAGTTTGTTGCGCACCTGGGTCAAGGCCTGGAATGAAACGCTGGCTTTTTGCGAGGCGACCATCACATCGGTGAGGTCCACGCCGCTCTTGCCGATCTCGAAGGCGGTCGCCAACTGATTGGATGCCTGCTGGGTGTCGCTGACTTTGTTGATGGCCTGGCCGAGCATGTCGGCAAAGCTGCTCTGGCCCAATTCCGGTACGGCTTGCGCGGCGGATTTCGGTTGAGCCATGGCATCCATTTGCATGGACCGCATATCCAACATCAACCGATTGAACTCAACACCTTGGCTCATGAACTTTCTCTCCGACGACCCGCAATTTTTTGACACTACACAGCGATTACAGGGGTGGTAGCAACAAGGGTGCCAGCTCCGTGGCATTCTGTAAGAAAAGGCGACTGGCCCTGTCGGCTTTGAGAATTTTCAGGTGGCGTAGAGATAGGCTTCCACGTCCATCCCGGCGTCACGCATCTGCGCCAGCTTGTAGCGCAGGGTGCGCGGGCTGATGCCCAGGCGCTCGGCGGCTTCTTTGCGGCGCCCGCGCTCGGAGCGCAGGGTGTCTATGATCATCTGGAATTCCCGGCGACGCAGGTCGTCACCCAGGGCGCCGGCGGATTCGGCAGGCACGGCTTCGACCTTTGGCGCGGCAGCCAGGCTCGGCTGCGGGGCTGCGCCCGCGCCCATGGCCAGGCAGAAATCCTGGGGCTGGATCAGGCCGCCCTGCTGCAAAATCAACGCACGCTGGATCGCATTGTCCAGTTCCCGCACGTTGCCGGGCCACGGGTAGCTGATCAGGCAGGCCTGGGCCTCGGACGACAGGCGCGCCTGGGCATGCTTCATTTTATTGACGTGCTTGCCCAGCAGGCGCTCGGCCAGCGGGATGATGTCGGCCGGGCGCTCGCGCAACGGGCGCCAGGCCAACGGGAACACCGAGAGCCGGTAGAACAGGTCCTCACGAAAACGCCCCGCCGCCACTTCGCCCGCCAGGTCGCGGTTGGTGGTGGCGACCACACGGATGTCCAGCTGGATCGGCTTGCGTGCCCCCACCCGCTCCACTTCGCGCTCCTGCAATACCCGCAGCAACTTGGCTTGCAGGCCCAGGGGCATTTCGGAGATTTCGTCGAGCAGGATGGTGCCGCCGTCGGCCTGTTCGAACTTGCCGGCCTGCGCCGCGATGGCGCCGGTGAACGAGCCCTTCTCATGGCCGAACAAGGTGGCTTCGAGCATGTTGTCGGGAATGGCCGCGCAGTTGATCGCAATGAACGGCTGGCTGGCACGATGGGATTGCTGGTGGATGTAGCGCGCCAGTACTTCCTTGCCGGTACCGGACTCGCCGGAGATCAGCACGGTGGAATCGCTGCGGGCAACACGGGCCGCCAGTTCCAGCAATTGCGCGCTGGCCGGTTCGAAGGCAATCGGACCTTCACCCTCGGCAGCGCCCAGGGTGCCAAGGGCATGCCGGGCGACCAGTTCGATCAAGGCTTTGGGTTCGAAGGGCTTGACCAGGTAATCCGCAGCGCCCTGGCGCATGGCGTCGACGGCACGCTCGACGGCGCCGTGGGCGGTCATCAGCAGCACCGGCAGTTGCGGCTGGCGCGCACGCAACAGGCCGAGCAACTGGTGTCCGTCCATGCCCGGCATGTTGACGTCGCTGACCACCAGGCTGAAGGACTCCTGCTCCACCGCGTCCAGGGCTTCTTCGGCAGAACCGACCGCCCGATAGTCATGGCCCGCCAGCAACAGCGTGTCAGCCAATGCTTCACGCAGGGCGCGATCGTCTTCAACCAATAAAACCTTGATAGCCATGACCTTTTACTCCGCGCTGACGGCGCATGAAAACAGCGGCAGCGTGATCAACGCGCACGTGCCACGACCCAACCGGGAATGCAGCTGCAATTCTCCCTGATGTGCACGGGCGACTGCCTTGACCACGGTCAGGCCCAGGCCGGTCCCGTTGGTCTTGGTGGTAAAAAAAGGCTCGCCGAGGCGCTGCAGCACCACCGGGTCAATCCCGCTGCCGCTGTCGCTGATGCTCAGGCGCAGGGTCTCGCCACGGTTGTACAGGTGCACCTTGAGCCGCGCCCCGGGGCCGCTGGCCTGGGTCGCGTTTTCGATCAGGTTGAGCAGCGCGCCCACCAGGGTGTCGCGGTTGCACAGCAACTCGCCGTAATGGCTGTCGCACTGCCAACGGACTGACGCTTCCTGGATATGAGTGGCGGCCGCCGCTTGCAGGGACTGCATCAAGGCGGCCGGGGTGACGCGATCGGTCAGCGGCAATTCGCCGCGGGCAAACACCAGCATGTCGCGCACCTGATGCTCCAGTTCGTGCAGGCGCTCCTTGAGGCGACCGGCAAAACGCTGGTGGGTGGCGGCGGGCAATTGCTCATCAGTCAAATGACTGGCGTAAATCAGCGCGGCCGACAATGGCGTACGAATCTGGTGGGCCAGGGAAGCGACCATTCGCCCCAAAGACGACAGGCGCTCATGGCGGGCCAACTGGTCTTGCAGGTGCCGGGTTTCAGTCAGGTCGTTGAGCAACACCAACTGGCCAGGCTCGGCATCCAGGGAACGCGTGGCGATGGACAGGCGGCGTCCATCCTTGAGGGAAATTTCGTGGCCGTCGTCTTCCCGGGGGGCAAAGCAGCGGGTGATGACCTCGCGCCACAGCTCGCCCTCCAGCGGCAGGCCAAGCATGTTGCAGGCCGCCGGGTTGGCTTCGCGCACACGGCCCTGCTCGTCGATGACGATCACGCCACCGGGCAACAGGTCGAGGAGGTTTTGCAGACGGTTGGCCAGTCGCTCTTTCTCGGCCAGCTCTTCCATGCGCTGGGCACTGACCACGGCCAACTCGCCTTTAAGCTCGGAAACCCGGGCTTCCAGCAGGCTGTAGGAGTCAGTCAACTGGCTCGACATCTGGTTGAACAGGGAAAAAGCCTGTTCAAGCCCCAGACGGCTGATCTGCTCTACGGAGGGGGCCGGCCCCTGAGTGTCAGGGACCGAAGATAGTTGGGCGGCGTGGGGCATCATGCTCTCTCGCTTGGCTGACCGTCAGTTAAACGGAACGTTGCGAGTGCTGTAGCAATACCCGTGCCTAAAAAAATAGGCTTAGTTTTCAGTCAGTTGAAAAACAGGCGTCAATCATCCGCCTGTTCATCACCTTCCTTGCGACTCATGCCGTACTTGCGCATCTTCTCCACCAGGGTGGTACGACGGATGCGCAGGCGCTCGGCGGCACGGGCGACGATACCGTTGGCGTCGTCGAGTGCCTGCTGGATCAGGCCTTGTTCGAGGCTGCCGAGGTAGTCCTTCAAGTCCAGGCCTTCCGGCGGCAGCATGGCGGTGGAGCCGAAGTCCGGTGTGTGGCCGTTGATGGCCACGCGCTCTTCCAGGTCGCTGCGCAGGCTGTCCACCAATTGCTCGTCTTCGTCGTCGACGTAGCGGAATTTCTTCGGCAGCTCGACCACGCCGATCACCCCGTACGGGTGCATGATCGCCATGCGCTCCACCAGGTTGGCCAACTCGCGGACGTTGCCCGGCCAGCCGTGGCGACACAGTGACATGATCGCCGCCGAGTTGAAGCGAATCGAACCACGCTTTTCGTGTTCCATGCGCGAGATCAGCTCGTTCATCAGCAACGGGATGTCTTCGACGCGCTCGCGCAGGGGCGCCATTTCGATCGGGAATACGTTGAGGCGGTAGTAAAGGTCTTCGCGGAAGCTGCCGACCTCGATCATGCTTTCGAGGTTCTTGTGGGTGGCCGCGATGATGCGTACGTCGACGCTCTGGGTCTTGTTGCTGCCCACGCGCTCGAAGGTGCGCTCCTGCAATACCCGCAGCAGCTTGACCTGCATCGGCAGCGGCATGTCGCCGATTTCGTCGAGGAACAGGGTGCCGCCGTTGGCCAGTTCAAAACGCCCGGCACGGCTGGTGATCGCCCCGGTAAAGGCGCCCTTCTCGTGGCCGAACAGTTCGCTTTCCAGCAGTTCTGCCGGGATCGCCCCGCAGTTGACCGGCACGAACGGCCCGTCACGACGCTTGGAATGGTAGTGCAGGTTGCGTGCGACCACTTCCTTGCCGGTGCCCGACTCGCCAAGGATCAGCACACTGGCGTCGGTGTCGGCCACTTGCTGCATCATCTGGCGCACGTGCTGGATCGCACGACTGGTGCCGACGAGGCTGCGGAACAGGTTGGGTTCGCGGTGACGGCCGCGCTCGCGGGCCTGGTCGTACATCTCGCGGTAGACCTGGGCACGGTGCAGGGAGTCGAGCAATTTGCTGTAGCTGGGGGGCATTTCAAGGGTGGAAAGCACGCGGCGGCGCTGGTCTTCCGGAAGGTCCACGGAAGAAATATCGCCCATCAGCAACACCGGAAGGAACTCATCCCAGGTCGACAGTGTCTTTAACAAGCCCAGCACTGCACCAGGAGCGTTTACCGTCCCGATCAGCACACAAATGACTTCGCGGCTCGACGACAAAGAGCTGACCGCCTGCTGCCAGTCGTGGCTGCCACAGGGTAGATTTTCTTCGCCAAGAAAATTCAGGATCACCGCCAGATCGCGGCGCCGAACGCTATCGTCATCGATCAGCAGAATTTTGGTTTCACGCCACATGCAATAGCAACTTCCCTAGTAAAACTCTAATGCCCTCGAGTTGGGGCAATCTAGATTGCTGTAGGCATTTTCTGCGCTACGGCTTTCTGACGTCTGAAAATAGCACTAGTTAAGTCAAAAAATCGTGCACAGTCAAATTTATGACGCGCGGTGTTCGGATTAACTGAGCCTTCAGCCGAACATATGGTAAACCTTTGACGCATGTTTAGCTCGGTTGAACTGCGACATCTCTTCGAAAATAGCCTGTCGCTCCCCTGTCGTCGCCTCAAGCAACTGCTGGTAGACCGAAAGCAAGTCTTCCAGTTTTGCCCGAATGGCTGCCTCATCCGCCGATTCCTCGTTGAGCGCAGCATCGATCAACGCGCGGCAGCCCAAATCCAGTTCGCCGATCGCACCCCAGTTGCGTTCAGCCAACGCCTCGGACAGCGCCTCACGGGTCTCGTCGATTTTTTGCAATGCTTGGCTCATGACATCGTCCTCAGGCCTTACGGCCTACTGTACCTCTGTGGCAATACCGTCCCAGCCTTCCTTGAGCGTAATCATCAGACCTGCGACCTCATCGATCATCGCAGCGTCATTCTGACGGTTGGCTTCCAGCAGGCGCATGGTCATGAAGGCATACAGGTTATCCAACTGCTGCAGTGCAATCGGGTCCGGGGTCTTCTCGGGGTTCAGGCCGTCACGCAACCCGACGAGGATGTCCACCGCCTTGCCCAGCATCAACCCCTTCTGCGCGATATCACCGCGAGCCATCGCACCCTTGGCCTGCGCCATACGATCCAGTGCGCCTTCCATCAGCAACTGCACCAGGCGGTGCGGGCTGGCTTCGGAGATCTGGGCGTGGGTGTTGACCTTCTGGTATTGGCGAAGGGCTCTCATGGGATTCATGTTTCTACCTCGTGACAGGCGACAGCTAAAAGGGTGGACGCTGATTATTATGTCGACGGCGTTACACAAAACTTTAGCCCGCCTGGCGCTTTGACTCAGCGCCTTCGGCGGGCTTTATCCATCCGCCAATCAGGTGGACTTCGGATTGTTCAGCGAGTTGAGGGTGGTCATGACGCTGTCGCCCTGAGCCTTGAGCTGCGCAACCAGGGAGTCCATGGCGTTGTATTTCAGGGTCAGGGACGCCGTCAGGGCATCAGAACGCGTGTTCAGGGCGGTCTGTTGGTTGGTCAGGTCCTTGAGGTTGTCCTGCAGCGTCGAGGACTTTTCGGCGAACACCCCGGTCTTGCTCAGCGCAAAGTTGGCGGTGGCATTCGTCAGGCTTGCCAACAGTCCGTTGGGCCCGGTGAAGATGCTGTTGATGTCGGAGCCATTAGTGAGGACCGCCTTGTCAAACGCCACATCACTGACGCTCAGGGTGCCCGCTGTCTGGTCCGTGGTCACGCCAAACTGCGCCAGGGATGAAAACGAGCCGCTACCGGTCACCGAGTTCATCACGTTGCGGATCGACGCCATCATGCTGCGCACCGAACTGTCCCCGGTCAACGGGCCTGGCGTGACGGAACCGTCGGCATTGGTGGTGACCTGAGTCTCGGCATTCACAGCCTTGACCAACGCACTGTAGGTATCTGTGAAGCCCTTGACTGCCGACTTCAGGGTTGCGCTGTTCGCAGAGACTTTGATCGTCGAAGCGCCGTTAGGGCCGTCAGTAGCTGCCGAAACCCCCGTCAAGGTAATGCTCACACCACTGATTGCGTCGGGCAGGGTATTACTCGTGGACTCTTGAGGGCTGCCATCAAGGTTATATATGGCGTTCTGCGGCGCCGAGCCCACAACCGTCGCACCCGTATCCAGGCCCGAGGAACCCTTGAAGGTGATGTCGCTACCGACACCGGTCGTCGATGATGTGACCACCAACCGCGAACCGTTGGAGTCAGTCAGGATGTTCGCACTCAAGCCCGCGTTGCCGTACTGCGAGTTGAGCGAATCGCGCACCTGCTGCAGGGTTCCGCCCGGTGGCACACTGACGCTGTAATTCTTGCCGGACTGGGAGACCGTAAACACCGTCGCCGAGACCCCGGAATTGACAACGGCCGTCGGCCCGCCAGGAATTACTGCCGTGGAGACCTTTGACGCCGTGGCCAATTGGGTGACACCCAGCGTAAAGTTACCGGCGGCGGCACCTGGGCCCAACGTGACCGTCGCGAGCTTGTCGTTCGAAACCGTCGAACTCAAGCCGCTGAAGTTGACGGTCTTGGTCATGTTGTCCAGCGCGCCCCGGAACGCGTCCAAAGCCGCCTGGATCTTGCCGATCGAAGTCAGTTGCGCAGTGGATGTTTTGGTCTGGCTGTCGATCTGCGCTTGCTTGGGTGCGGTTTGCGACCCCACCAACGACTTAACAAGACCTTGAACGTCGATACCCGTACCCGGGCCGTTCACCGTTAGACCTGCTACGACTGTCATCGTCTTTCTCCTAATCCGGGGCTGATGCTTTATTGACGAATCACGCTTTAGGCAGTTTTCGCAACAAAGTTCATGCCAGTTTAGACCTTGGCGTCAAACAGCAAGCTGCTGGCGTCATGAAGGCTCTGGGCGAGTTTCAGGGCCAATTCCGAAGGAATCTGGCGAATGACCTCACCGCTTTCGGTCGCAATGACCTTGACCACAACCTGGTGGGTGGAGTCATCAATGGAAAAATCCAGTTTGCGCTGGGCAGCCTGGATGAATTCGTTTATGTCGTTGACCGCTTTTTTCAAGTCGGTGTGGCTCGATGGCTGCTGGGCATCTTTCGCGCCAGCAACGGCGTCCACCTTGGGCTTCTGCGGATCGGCACTGACAGGAGCAGGTGCATTCTGTGGCGCTGCCGCAGGGTAAGACAGGTTCAGTTTGACGCTCATGTCCATGACCAATCACCTCATTAGACAAAAGACAAAAGGGCACGTAAACGCGCCCTTCCGTCAGTTACCAAGCGCCGTTATTACTGAAGCAGCTTCAGTACAGCGGATGGCAGTTGGTTCGCCTGGGACAGGATCGCAGTCGAAGCCTGTTGCAGGGTTTGTTGCTTGGTCAGCTGAGCGGTTTCAGCAGCGAAGTCAACGTCCTGGATCACGCCACGGGCAGAAGTGGAGTTGTCCGAGATGCTCTGCAGGTTGGCGATGGTGTTGTCGAAACGGTTTTGTACAGCACCGAGGTCAGCACGCTGGGAGTCGATGGTGGACAGTGCCTGGGTCAGCACGTCAACAGCGCTCTGTGCGTTGGCAGCGGTGGTCACGTCGGTGTTGCTGACAACAACTTTCGCCGAGTTGACAGCGTTGACGCCAGTTGCACCGAACAAGCCAGCAACACCACCACCGGTACCAGTCAGCGAGTAGCTGGAGCTGGAGTTCAACGAGATAGCGCCGGTAGCAATCAGCGGACCTGCGACCAGAGGGGTTGCGGTGGCGTTAAACTTGCCGTCGCCGCCTTTGGTAGCGATGCTCATCAGCTGACCGCCGGCGTCAGCGTTATTAAAGGTGAAGTTCTCACCCGAGTCGGATTTGATCGACAGAGAGCCGGTCGACTGGTCGAAGTTAACGCTGATGCCCAGCTTGGCAGCGTTGGAGTTCAGTTGGTCGGCCAGGTCAGCAGCGCTGGTGATACCGGTGAACGAAACAGTAGTGGCGCTAGGACCGCTACCGACTGTCAGGTCGAACTTACCGTTTGGAGTAGCAGCCGGGAAGCTGGCAGGTACAGTGAACTTAAGTTCAGTGCTGGCGGAGGCCTGCAGGCCGCCGACTGCGCCGTTCAGTTGGGCAGCGATATCCTTGGCCGAAGCACCATCTGCGATGGCCAGCGAAGCAGAGGTCTGGCCGCCACCGGTCACACTGATGGTACCGGCTGCAATACCGGTAGCCGTAGGTGTTTGGGCAGAAGACAGCAGCTGCTGCGAACCAATGTTGTTAGCCGCTACGTTGCCCAGGCTCATGTTGATGGTCTGGTTGGCGTTGGCGCCCACTTGGAAAGCGGTAGTACCGAAAGAACCGTCCAGCAGGTTACGACCACCGAAAGTGGTGGTAGAAGCGATACGGGTCAATTCAGAAGTCAGAGCCGCGTACTGAGCCTGGTTCGACTTACGGTCGTCAGCGCTGAGGGAGCCGTTAGCGGACGACAGAGCCAGGGAACGCATGGTCTGCAGGATGTTGGTGGATTGCTGCATCGCGCCTTCAGCAGTTTGCGCGATGGAGTTACCGTCACCGGCGTTCTTGATGGCAACGCCCAGGCCGTTGATCTGGCTGGTCAGACGACCAGCGATTTGCAGGCCGGCCGCATCGTCTTTGGCGCTGTTGATACGCAGGCCGGAGGACAGGCGCTGCATGGAAGTTTGCAGGGCGCTGGAAGCCTTGTTCAGGTTGTTCTGAACGGTCAACGAAGCAAGGTTGGTGTTTACTGTTAATGCCATGACGAAATCCTCGTGGGTGGTGTACTGCGGCTTCCGGCCCTGGCAACCGCCGGGTGTGGCCTAGAGAACCTTCGTAATAGTTATCGTCGTGAAAGCAGGTTGCTTGAGGACTTTTTTGATTTTTTTTACTGGCGCCGTGCCACCCCTTTTAATTCAAGCATTTACGATAGCCCAAACCCCAGCAATTGTTGGCTTTCTGGCGCCAAATAAAAAACGCCCATGATCTTTCGATCATGGGCGTTTTTTTGTGCAGCGCCGTTAAGTCGTCAAGGGCGGTGCAAAATCGCCGAGCCCCAGGACAGCCCCACACCAAAACCACTGATGGCGACGCGCTTCCAGGTGGAGTCGAGCATGTGCTTTTCCAGCAGCAGCGGAATGCTCGAGGACACGGTGTTGCCGGTCTCGACCATGTCCTTGATGAACTTGTCCACCGGCGCGTCTTCGAAACGCCGGGCCACGGCGTCGACAATCGCCGCACTGCCCTGGTGGATGCAGAACGCATCGATCTCGTCAGCCTTGAGGTCCGATTCGGTGAGCAGCTCGTGCAAATGCGCCGGCACCTTGAGCAAGGCGAAGTTGAACACCTGGCGGCCGTTCATGAAGAACACGCCATCGCTGACCTTCAAGTGCGGCGCACCGGAGCCGTCAGTGCCGAACTTGGACTTGCCCAACTGCCACGGCGCGCCTTCACCCATCCAGGTGGCGGTAGCGGCATCGCCGAACAGCATGGTGGTGTTGCGGTCTTCCGGGTCGACGATCTTCGAGTATGGATCGGCGGTCACCAGCAGGCCGTTCTTCAGGCCGGTAGCCTCCATGAAGCCCTTCATCGCATAGATGCCGTAGACGTAGCCCGAGCAGCCCAGGGAAATATCGAAGGCCGCCACGTGCGTCGGCAGGCCCAGCTTGTCCTGGACGATGGCGGCGGTGTGAGGCAAGCCCTCTTCGTCGCCATTCTGGGTAACGACGATCAGCGCATCGATGGACTCGCGCTTCAAATCGGGGTTGTTGGCAAACAAGGCGTTGACCGCCTCGACGCACAGATCGGAGGTTTCCTGCGCGGCATCCTTGCGCGGCAGGAACGCCGAACCGATCTTGCCAATGATGAATTCTTCATCCTTGGCGAATTTGGCACCCTGGGCGTAGTTATCAATCCCGTCTGCCGGCACGTAACTGGCGATGCTTTTTATGCCAATCATTGTGGCTTCCCAATACTAAATAGCTGGAGAACACCCCGCGAGACACGTCGCCGGGTGCTGACAATAATGGGGATGACCCCGCAAAAAACTCGCCGAAAACCGCCTTTGTACCCTGGCGGCAGGCCCTCGCAGAGACCTGGCGACGACCTATCCTTTTCACACGATACAGTGAAGATGCGCTTTATGACTCACAGGTCACTCAATTTTCTGCGCTTTGTGCGAAACACGGGGACATACAAACGCCAAAAACCACAACGGCCCACCCCGTTTCCAGGGTGAGCCGCCGGTTTGCAGCTGCGGACATCACATTTTGTTGAACAGGCTCAACTGAGAGATTTTCACAAAGGCCAACTGAGAGGCCTGCAGCATGGTTTGCTGAAGCTGCAGGTTGATCGCCGCCTGACCCATGTCGACGTTGCCCAGGGAACTCATGGTGTTGGTATTGGCAGTCCCCAGGCTGGTGTTTTCATCCGTTTGAAGATCCAGGGCATTCTGGCGAGCACCGATGGAGCCGCGCACCTGGTCAATCTGTGAACTGGCGTTGTTCAGGTTGCCGATGGTTTTGGCCACCACATCCTTGAGGTTGTTCTGCGCGACCAGGTTGCCGTCAGCCGGCGTTTCCAGGGCTTTGCGCAATTGGCTCAACGTGTCCAGGGCGTTTTCGTTCTTGTTGCTGACGGCGCTGACCGCAAACTGGTCGCCCGCCCCTGGCGCACCACTGATGTCGAACGTCACGCCGGCCGCGTTGATCGAGGTGGCACCGGCAGCCATGGTGCCGGTCGCGATGGTCTTGCTGTTCGGACTGTAGGGCTGCGCATACACCTCATACGTGGTGCCGCTGGTGAATTTGATCACCGCACCGGTATCAGGGAAGGTGCTGGCGTAGGCCGCCTGATCCGTCACCTGGCCACCGGTCACTTGTGCAGTCGACGCGTTGCCTGGCGAACGCGAAGCACTGAAGGTGTCCGGCTTGGATTGCAGGGTGAACGCCTTGCCCGCCACCAGTGCGTCGGAGTCAGCGCCGGGCGCAACGTCCGCGCCGAGCGTCAGGCTGATATCGAACTTGACGCCGCGCAGGTTGACGCTGGATGCGCCCTCTTTGGTCGCGTCGAAAGTGCCGTTGCCGGGAATCTCCGAGGTAACGTCGTTACCGTCCTTGTCGGTCACGGAATACTGCGTGCTGCTGCTGAAGGTCAGCTTGTAGGGCTGGCCGTCGGTAAAACTCTTGGTGTAGGTGACACCGGAGGTCACCGTGCCCGCCGATACCGCAACCTTGCCGTCATTGACCGCAGGCGGCAACAACGTAGCCTGGGTGCGACCGGTGTTGGTCGAACTTTCCATCATCGACTTACCGGTGTCGCCCCCCGCCATCGACAGATTGTCCGAGATCTGCAAGCTCAGCGGCGTCTCGTCACCCTGATACGTGTAGGTGCCGTCGTTATTGCGGATGTAAGGCGGCGTGTCGGTTTTCGACCCGGAAAACATGTAGTTGCCGTTGGCATCCTTGGAGTTGAGCAAGCCCAGCACCTGGTCCTCAAGCGCGCCCACTTCGCTGGCGATGGATTTACGATCGTCATCGCTCAGGGACTGGTTGGCCGCACGCAGCGCCAGTTCATTACCGCGCTGCAAGGCGGTGTTGATGCTCTTTAACACCGATTCTTCGTTGGTCAGCGAGTTCTGCAGGGTGTTGATGTTGCCGTTGAACTGGCCAAGCATGTCTTTCTGTTGCTGCAATTGCAGCAAGCGCGCGGCGGCGACCGGGTCATCGGAGGCGGTCTGCACCCGGATACCGCTGCTCGCCTGGTCCTGGGCTTTCACCACACCGGAATAGTTCGTCTGGTACTTGCTGGCGCTGGTGTCGAAATACTGCTGTGTAGAAATACGCATCGTCCCAGACTCCTTTAAAGGGCATTAATCAGTGTGCTGAAAGTTTCTTGCGCAGCCTTGATGATCTGCGACGACGCGGTGTAGTACTGCTGGAACTTGATCATGTCACCCGCCTCTTCATCCAGGTTGACCTGGGACACCGAGTTGCTGGCCGCCTTGTTCGCTGCCAACAGCGCACCCGTCGCGGTGGAGTCGGTAGCGGCCTGGCTGGCTTTTGAGCCCACCTGCGACACGAGTCGGGCGTTGGCGCTGACCAGGCTCACACCCGGGCTGCCGTCGCTGGCGCCTACGGTGGCCTTGGTCTGCAAGTCCAGCAATTGCTGGGCGTTGCGGTTGTCGGAGGTGCCCGAAGCGTTGAACGAGAAAGTCGTGCTGTCACCATTGGCAGGCGAGCCGCCGACCGTGGTGTCGAAGTTGAAGCTTTTGCCCGGGATCAACGCACCGGAGGCATCGCGCATCGGTACGTTGATGCTGATCTTGTTGCCCTGGCCCGGGATGATGGTGCCGCTGCCGATCGGATTGCCTTGCGCGTCGCTCACCGTATACGACTGGGTGCCGTCGGCGGCCGGCTTGCCAAAGAGCATTTTTACCGGCATGGAGTTTTCGATGCCGGCGCGCAACTGGGCGGTATCAGCGCCGCCATGAATATCCAGCGGCACAGTCAGCTGAGGCGGTGTGAACGTACCGGTACCGGTGTTGGTCTTGCTTGCGTTCCCCGCCAAGGGGCCCGCGAAGGCGAGCTTGTTAACGTCCTTCAGGTCGACACCGATGCCCGTGGCCCCGTTGGCCGTGGGGCTGACCTTGAAGCTGTCACCGGCAGCCATGGGCCCTTTGCCGTCCAGTGCCAGGGTAAAGCCATCAATCACCGGCGGCGGCGTGGTGGTAGTGTCGAACGAACCCATGGCCTTGCCGTCGGAGCGGACGACGTTGTACTGGTTACCACTGGTAAACGTGACTTTGTAGTCGTAGGTCGTCAGCTGGCTGCTGTCCTTGATCGTGACATTCAGGTTGCCAGACCCCGCGCTATTGCCGGCGGCCCCTTGGCTACGCTGGGAAATCGCCGCCGCGCTGTTGATATCGGTGAACAGCGACGAACCGAATTCGCCGTTGAGGTCCAGGCCCTGGCCCAACTGGTTGTTGATCGTGTCTGCCGTGGCAATCGCGATGCGCCCCAGATCATTGATGGCCGGCATCAGCACGTCACTGCGATAGCGCAGCAAGCCTCCGATACTGCCGCCGGTGACTACATTGCCAAGGTCAATGGACGAGTCGCCCATCGAGAGTTGGATGGTGTACTGGCTATTGTCGGTGCTACTCGGTACCGCAGAGATATTATTGGATATCCCGCCTTCCACCAGCGACTGCCCCGTACCGGTCGTAATACTGAACTGTCCGTTTTTTTCCGTGGCCGTAACGCCGATCAGCTCGTTGAGCGAGCGCACCGCTTCGTCACGCGAGTCCAGCAGGTTGGCCGGCGCACTGCTGGAAGTCCCCTGGGCCTGGGCAATCTGCTTGTTGAGCGAGGCGATCGAGGACGTCAGCTTGTTGACCTGGTCCGTCATGGTGCTCAACTGACTGTTGATCGTTTGTTTCTGCTGGTTCAACTGGCCGGAAATGGAGTTGAAGCGGTTGCTCAGGGTCTGGGCGCTGGTCAGCAGCAATTGGCGCGCGGACACGTCGCCCGGGGTGGCAGAAGCCGTCTGCGCCGCCGCGAAGAAGGCACTGAGCACCGAAGACATGCCGGTGTTGGAATCCGACAAGGTCTTGTCGATGGCACTGGCCTGGTCCAGGTAGGCGTTGGCATCGCTGTCGAGTGCCGTGCTGTTCTGGTAAGCCGTGGTGAGAAACTGGTTGTACACCCGACGCACGTCCGCCAGGGTCGTACCGGTGCCGATAAATACGCCGCCGTAGGCGTTCGACGCATTCGCGGTCTGAGCGCTCTGTTGACGCGAGTATCCCGGGGTGTTGACGTTGGCGATGTTGTTACTTAAGACCGACAACGATCCCTGGGCGGCATTGAGCCCCGACATCCCGATATTGAGCAAACTCATGATTCAGACCTTATAAATGAGTGGAAGCGCCCGCGGCAGCGTAGTTCTGGTAGCTGTTCATCGTTTTTGCGATCTGCGAAATCTTGCTGGCGTAATCCGGGTCGGTTGCATATCCGGCTTTTTGCAACTCGCGCACAAACTGTTCCGGGTTGTCGGCTGATTTCACAACTTCTTTATAGCGATCATTGCTTTGCAGCAACGTGACCAGGTCATGGAAGCTGTCCTGGTAGGAATTGTAGGAACGGAACTGCGCCGTCTCCTTGACCATCGCGCCATCGCGAAACTCGCTGGTGATCGCCCGGGCCTGTTCGCCCTGCCAACTCTGGCCGGCCTTGATGCCGAACAGGTTGTGGCTGCTGGTGCCATCCTCGGCACGCATCACCGATTTACCCCAACCGGTTTCCAGGGCGGCCTGGGCCACCAGGTAGCGTGGGTCGACGCCAATCCGCGCGGCGGCCTGCTTGGCCATCGGCAACATGGTGGCGACAAATTCATCCTGCGAGCTGAAGGCTTTCTTCGCCGGTGCCAGCGGTGGCTGGGCGACGGCGCGGCCGTAAACCTGCATCTGCCCGCGAGGCGGTATGGCGGCAAGGCTGCGGGCGGTGCTGTTGACCACGCCATCATCGGCAGCGCTGTTGCGCAGCGGCGCGGCCTTGGCGGCAGTGGAAGCCTCGGCACCCGGCACGATGCCGGCCAGCAGGCGATCCGTCAGCTTGCTCGGCAACGAGATGCGTCGCTGGTTCATCAGCGCCATGTCGTTGGCGTGGGAGTTGGTGCCTTCAGGCACCGCCACGCGGTATGCCCACAATGGCCGCTGACCATTGCTGCGGCCCAGCGGGCCATCGGCCTTGGTACCGGCGGCAATTTCAGTCGGCACATCCACCTTCTTCGCGGGCGCAGCCGGGCCTTGCAGGGTGGCCGCCTGGGCGTCCACCGGTTTGTTCTTCTGCATCTGGCGCAGCAGCACGTCCGCCAGGCCGATACCACCGCCCTCGCGAGACAGGGAAACCGCCAACTGCTGGTCGTACATTTCCTGGTACTGCTTGGCCGCCGGGGTATTCAGCGGGTTGTCCTTGCCCAGGGCTTCGGTGGCCGAACGCATGGACTTGAGCATCTCGCCGAGAAACAGCGACTCGAATTCCTGCGCGACCTTGCGCATGTTGCCGTCGCTGTTCTTGTCGCCGACCTTCAACTGGTTAAGCCGGTTGAGGTCGGAATAGGAACCCGAATCCGCCGTGCTGGTCAGGCCGCTCTTGCGCATGTCCATGGCCATGGCGTCAGATCACGATCAGGTCGGCTTGCAAGGCGCCGGCCTGTTTCAATGCTTCGAGGATCGCCATCAAGTCGCCGGGCGCTGCGCCCACCTGGTTCACCGCACGGACAATCTCGTCCAGGGTGGTGCCGGGGCCGAACTTGAACATCGGCTTGGCTTCTTGCTGGGCATTCACCCGCGAACGGGGGACCACGGCAGTCTGGCCGTTGGACAACGGGCCAGGCTGGCTGACGATCGGGTCTTCGGTGATGGTCACGGTCAGGCTGCCGTGGGTCACGGCCGCTGGCGAAACCTTGACGTTCTGGCCGATCACGATGGTGCCGGTCCGCGAGTTGATGATGACTTTCGCCACCGCCTGGCCCGGGTCAACCTCAAGGTTTTCCAGCAGGGACAGGTAGTCCACACGCTGGCTTGGGTCCAGCGGTGCGGTGACACGCACCGAACCACCGTCGATGGCCTGGGCCACACCCGGGCCGAGCAGCTCATTGATCTTGTCGACCACGCGCTTGGCGGTGGTGAAGTCAGAGCGGTTGAGGTTCAGGGTCAGGCTGTTGCCCTGGTTGAAGCCGCTGGGCACGGTGCGCTCCACCGAGGCACCACCGGGAATCCGCCCGGCCGACGGCACGTTGACGGTAATCTTCGAACCGTCACGGCCTTCGGCATCAAAGCCACCCACCACCAGGTTGCCCTGGGCAATCGCGTAGACGTTGCCGTCGATACCTTTTAGCGGCGTCATCAGCAAGGTGCCGCCCCGCAGGCTTTTCGAGTTACCCATGGACGAGACGGTGATATCGACCACCTGCCCCGGCTTGGCGAACGGCGGCAAGTCAGCGCTGATGGACACCGCCGCGACGTTCTTCAACTGCACGTTGCCCGAGCCCGGCGGTACCTTGATGCCGAACTGCGAAAGCATGTTGTTGAAGGTCTGCAGGGTGAACGGGGTCTGGGTGGTCTGGTCACCGGTGCCGTTAAGCCCCACCACCAGGCCGTAGCCGATCAGCTGGTTGGACCGCACGCCGGAAATGCTCGCGATGTCTTTCAAGCGCTCGGCCTGGGCGCCTGCGCTCAGGGCCAGCAGCAACATCGCAGCCATCAGCTGTTTGAAGTTCAAAGTGATCACCTAGAAAGGGAACAGCGGGCTAAGGAAGAAACGGTCAAACCAGCCCGGCTGACTGGCGTCAGCAAACGAACCCGTACCCGAGTAGGTGATGCGTGCATCGGCAATCCGTGTCGACGGCACGGTGTTGTCGGTGGAGATATCGTCGGCGCGAACCATGCCCGCAATGCGCACCAGTTCGTCACCGGTGTTGAGGGTCATCCACTTCTCGCCGCGTACGGCAATGATGCCGTTGGGCAGCACGTCGGCCACGGTCACGGTGATCGAGCCGGTCAGGCTGTTGCCCTGCCCTGCCGCACTCTTGCCGTTGGTGGCGCGGTCGCCGCTGTAGCCGGCGTCCAGGCTCAGGTCACCGCTGCCCAGCGGGTTGTTGGTGTTCGGTACACCGCCAAACAATGAAGTCAGCCCGATACTGGTCTTGCTGGTCTTGCCGATCTGCGAGTTGGCGTTCTTGCTCGCCTGGGTCTTCTCGTTCAGCGTGATGGTGATGATGTCACCGACCCGGAAGGCCTTGCGGTCGCTGTACAGGTTCTGTTCGAACCCGGCCTGGTAGATCGAGCCATTGTTGGCGGCCGCCGGCAACGGCGTGCGCGGCAACACCGGCGCATAGTACGGGTCATTGGGCTTAGGCGTCGGGGCGACACAGCCCGCGAGCACAGCAATCCCACTCAATGCGAGAACAGAAACATAGCGATTCATGACCCATACCTCACGGTGTTGCAGGCGCCTTCAAGGGCGCCCCATAGACTTGATTACAGATTCTGCGTTACGAACGAAAGCATCTGGTCGGCGGTGGAAATCACCTTGGAGTTCATCTCGTAGGCGCGCTGAGTGGTGATCATGTTGACCATCTCTTCAACGGTGCTGACGTTGGACGTTTCCAGGGTGCTTTGCAGGGTGGTACCAAAACCGTTGAGGCCCGGGGTGCCGATTTGCGGCGCGCCGCTGGACGCGGTTTCCAGGAACAGGTTGTTACCGATCGCCTGCAGGCCGGCCGGGTTGATGAAGTCAGCGGTTTGCAGGTTGCCGATCACCTGGGACGCCGGGTTGCCGGCCACGGTGATCGACACGGTGCCGTCGTTGCCGACGGTGAAAGTCTGGGCGTTGTTCGGCACGACAATCGCCGGCTCCAGCGCGAAGCCATTGGCGGTCACGACCTGGCCGTTGGAGTCCAGGTGGAACGTACCGTCACGGGTGTAGGTGGTGGTGCCGTCCGGCTGCAGGATCTGGAAGAAACCCTTGCCGTTGACTGCCAGGTCCAGCGGCTGGCCGGTCTGCTGCAGGTTACCGGCGCTGAAGTTCTTCTGGGTGCCAACGATTGCCACACCGGTACCCAGTTGCAGGCCCGACGGCAATTCGCTGTCCTGGGTCGACTGGGCGCCAGGCTGCTTCTTGATCTGATAGAGCAAGTCCTGGAACTCGGCGCGGTCACGTTTGAAACCCGTGGTCGACACGTTGGCCAGGTTGTTGGAAATGGTGGTCAGGTTGGTGTCCTGGGCGGACAGGCCTGTCTTGGCAACGTATAGAGCCGGAAGCATGTTCTTCTCCTTCGTGCGCCTGTTTTATGGCGCCGCGCTACAAAAATTAGTGTGTGGCTGCTATCAGCTCATCGCCAGGACGCGGGTCATGGCCTGGTCGTCTTCTTTGGCGCTGTTCATCATCTTGATGTGCAATTCGAACTGCTTGGACAGGGCCAGGACTGCCGTCATTTCTTCGACGGCGTTCACGTTGCTCGCCTGCAGGAAGCCCGACGTCAGCTTGACGTTGGCATCGGCCTGGGCCGGCTGGCCATCCTTGGTGTGGATGGTGCCGTCGAGGCCCTTGGTCATGTTCTTGAGGTCGGGCTGCACCAGCTTGATCCGGTCCACTTCAGCCATCACCCGCGGGCCTTCGCCCATGGCGCGGATGCTGATGGTGCCGTCCTGGCCGACTTCGATCTGCTGCTGGGGCGGCACGGCAATCGGGCCGCCGTTGCCCATGATCGGCATACCGTTGCCGGCCCGCAGCACGCCCAGCGCATCGACGTTCATGCTGGCGCTGCGCACGTAGGATTCGCCGCCATCCGGGTTTTGCACGGCCATCCAGCCGTCACCGCTGACGGCCACATCGAGGTCACGGCCGGTTTCAATCATCGCGCCAGGGGAAAAGTCCGTGCCTGGGCGCTCGGTCAAGGCAAAGGCTCGCGCCGGAAAGCTGTCACCGAACACCGGCATCGAGCGCGCCTGTTCCAGGTCACGCTGGAAACCATTGGTGGAAACGTTCGCCAAGTTGTTGGCGTGGGCCTTCTGCGCCAGTGCATTCTGGCTGGCGCCGGTCATTGCCACGTAAAGGTACTTATCCACGCTCTTTCCTCTTTCTGACGGACGCTTGCCGCCCACCGCTGTACTGATGAGGCTTAAGCAATTTGCGAACCAACTTTTTGAAATGAGGAAAAGTCCAGGCGGGGCGGGGGTTTGCCGGCAGGTAGCAGCTGAGGGCAGCAGGAAGAGAGTCGAAAAAACGGCGGACTTATGCCGCTAACGGCAAGTGCAGGTATCAAGACCGACAAAGAACCCATGTAGGAGCGGGCTTGCTCGCGAATGCGGAGTGTCAGTCACCGGATAATTCGACTGACCCACCGCATTCGCGAGCAAGCCCGCTCCCACAGGTTTAACCGCGTTCGGCTTTGACGACTTCGTAGTCGCGCAATTTGTTGGCGATGGTGGTGTGGGACACGCCCAGCCGCTTGCCCAACAGACGGCTGCTGGGATGTTCGGCATACAACTGCGCCAGCACGGCCTTTTCAAAGCGCCCGACGATCTCCTCCAACCCGCCTTCCAGGGAAAAATCCCCCAGCGGCTGGCGCACGCCATAGTCCGGCAGGCGAATGTGCTCGGCCTTGACGGTGCCGCCCTCACACAGCGAAACCGCCTGGAACAGCACGTTCTCCAACTGCCGCACATTCCCCGGCCAGTGGTAATGGCTGAGGCGTTCCATCGCCGCCGGTGCGAGCTTGGGCAGCGGGCAGCCGATCTGCCGGCTGGCCTGATCCAGGAAGTGCTCCACCAGCGGCGGCAAACCGTCGAGGCACTCGCGTAGCGGCGGGATATGCAGCGAGAGCACATTGAGACGATGGTAAAGGTCCTGGCGGAATTCGCCCCGGGCGCACAGTTCGGAAAGGTCCACCTGGGTCGCGCAGATCACCCGCACATCCAGGTACACCTCTTCATCACTGCCTACACGGCGAAAGCAGCCGTCCTGCAGAAAGCGCAGCAACTTCACCTGCAACCGCGCGCTCATTTCGCCGACGCCGTCGAGAAACAACGTACCGCCCGCCGTCAGCTCCAGCAGTCCCAACTTGCCCTCCGCCCTCGCCCCTTCAAAGGCGCCGGGACCATAGCCGAACAACTCGGTCTCGGCCATGGACTCGGGCAAACCGGCGCAGTTGAGCGCCATCAACGGCGACTGGCCGCGTGGGCTGGCCAGGTGACAAGCGCGGGCCAGCAACTCTTTGCCGGTGCCGGTTTCGCCTTCTATTAATAGAGGCGCATCCAACGGCGCCATGCGCCGAGCCTCACGCACCACGGCGGCCATGACCCTGGAGCTTTGGAAAATGCTGTCGAAGCCGCGCAGCTCCTGCTTGCGCACATTGTAGATACGCTCACCCACCCGGTCGGCGCGGTGCAGGGTCAGTACGGCGCCGGCCATGGCTTCGCTGTCGTCATGCTCGGAGGATTGCAGCGGCGCAATATCGGCCAGGAATACATCGCCCTTGACCTTGACCCGCAGGCCGTTGATTCGAGACTTGCTGGCCCGTACCAGTTCCGGCAAATCGAAATCTTCGGCGTAGCGCGACAACGGAATGCCCGGCACCTCATCCACCCGTACTCCGAGCAACTGCGCCGCCGCGCGGTTGGCCGCGACGATGGAGCCGCCCATGTCGATGGACAGCACCGGAAACTCCAGCGCCCCCAGCAGCGCGTTGAGCTCCATATGCCGACGCTCGCTGGGCATCAGCCCTACCCGCTTGACACCAAATACCCCGGCAATCGCCTCGAACTGCGGGCGCAATGCCTGGAACTGCAGGTTCACCAGGTTCGGGCAATAGAGGTAAATGGCGTTGCCGTGCTCGCCACCGACCTCGCCCTTGGCAACGTTCACGCCGTACTCCACCAGCAGGTTGAGGATGTCCCGCAGGATGCCGATGCGGTTCTGGCAATGCACTTTGATACGCATGAGAAGGCCCGAAGAGGTGGAGTCGCTGCGTCTTTTTGCCGCCGGCCGCAGATAATCGTCAAGATTATGTGACAGCTGCGAGGCGATTCACACCCAAAATACGCCACAGGGAGAACGAATTGCCTCAGCCGTAACGAAAACTTTACGAATCTCAGTAACTTTTCCTACAAAAGCATGGCGCAGGAGGATGGCTTCCTGGCCCAGGCGGCGTATCAATAGGCTCATCCCAGGACATAACAAGAACGAATGCCTAGCAGGAGAGCAGTATGAAGCAGACGCAGTACGTGGCCCGCGAGCCCGACGCGAACGGTTTTATCGACTACCCGCCCGAAGAACACGCGGTGTGGAACACCCTGATCACGCGCCAACTGAAAGTGATCGAGGGCCGCGCCTGCCAGGAATACCTGGACGGCATCGACAAGCTCGGCCTGCCCCACGACCGCATTCCACAGCTGGCGGAAGTCAACAAAGTGCTGGCCCAGACCACGGGCTGGCAAGTCGCCCGGGTGCCGGCGCTGATCCCCTTCCAGACTTTTTTCGAATTGCTCGCCAACAAGCAGTTTCCGGTGGCGACGTTTATTCGCACCCGTGAAGAGCTGGATTACCTGCAGGAACCGGACATTTTTCACGAGATCTTCGGCCATTGCCCACTGCTGACCAACCCCTGGTTCGCGGAATTCACCCACACCTACGGCAAGCTCGGCCTGGCCGCCACCAAGGAACAGCGCGTGTACCTGGCGCGCCTGTACTGGATGACGATCGAGTTCGGCCTGGTGGACACGCCCGAAGGCCGGCGCATCTACGGTGGCGGCATCCTGTCTTCGCCCAAGGAGACCGTGTACTGCCTCTCGGACGTGCCCGAGCATCAAGCCTTCGACCCGCTCGAAGCGATGCGCACGCCGTATCGCATCGACATCCTGCAACCCGTGTACTTCGCCCTGCCCAACCTCAAGCGCCTGTTCGAAGTGGCGCAGGAAGACATCATGGGCATGGTCGAACGCGGGATGCAGCTGGGGCTGCACGCACCGAAGTTCCCGCCCAAGCCAAAAGCGGCTTGAACTGCGGCTTTTAGGGCCAGGTGAGTCTGTTC
This sequence comes from Pseudomonas sp. 21615526, assembly GCF_013386245.1. Taxonomy (NCBI): domain Bacteria; kingdom Pseudomonadati; phylum Pseudomonadota; class Gammaproteobacteria; order Pseudomonadales; family Pseudomonadaceae; genus Pseudomonas; species Pseudomonas sp. 21615526. Next base: position 77,039 of record NZ_JACAOM010000036.1, read on the forward strand.
CCTGGCCTCGCGTTGCTTTAGGGTGACGCTACTGACGACCGTTTCCAAATACTCGATTTCAGGAATACCCACATGACCACGTTGAACCAAGCCCACTGCGAAGCCTGCCGCGCCGACGCCCCGCAAGTCAGCGACGAAGAGTTGCCGGTGCTGATCAAGCAGATCCCCGACTGGAACATCGAAGTACGCGATGGCGTGATGCAGCTGGAAAAGGTCTTCCTGTTCAAGAATTTCAAATTCGCCCTGGCCTTCACCAACGCCGTGGGCGTGATCTCCGAAGCTGAAGGCCATCACCCGGGCCTGCTCACCGAATGGGGCAAAGTCACCGTGACCTGGTGGAGCCACTCCATCAAGGGCCTGCACCGCAACGACTTCATCATGGCCGCGCGCACCGACGAAGTGGCCAAGGATGCTGAGGGCCGCAAGTAATGCATTTCGACGCAATTGGCCGGGTGCCCGGGGACCCGATCCTCGGGCTGATGGAGCTGTATGCCCAGGACCCGAACCCGCTCAAGTTCGACCTCGGCGTGGGCGTGTACAAGGACGACCAGGGCCTGACGCCGATCCCGCATTCGGTGAAACTGGCCGAGCAGCGCCTGGTGGAGCAACAAACCACCAAGACCTACATCGGCGGCCATGGCAACGCCGCGTTCGGCTCGCTGATCAGCGAGCTGGTGCTGGGCGCCGGTTCGCCGCTGCTGAGTGAACGTCGCGCCGGCGCCACCCAGACGCCTGGCGGCACCGGCGCGCTGCGCCTGAGCGCCGACTTTATCGCCCACAGCCTGCCCGGCCGTGGTGTATGGCTGAGCAACCCGACCTGGCCGATCCACGAAACCATCTTCGCCAAGGCCGGGCTCAAGGTCAGCCATTACCCGTACGTGGGCAGCGACAATCGCCTGGACGTAGCGGCGATGCTGACCACCCTGTCCACCGTGCCAAAAGGCGATGTGGTGCTGCTGCACGCCTGCTGCCACAACCCGACCGGTTTCGACCTGTCCCACGATGACTGGCGCCAGGTGCTGAAGATCGTCCAGGAACGTCAGTTGCTGCCGCTGATCGACTTTGCGTATCAGGGTTTTGGCGATGGCCTGGAACAGGATGCATGGGCCGTGCGGATGTTCGCGGCTGAGCTGCCCGAAGTGCTGATCACCAGTTCCTGCTCGAAGAACTTCGGCTTGTACAGCGACCGTGTCGGCGCGTTGATTGTGTGCGCGGCGGACGCCGAGAAACTGACGGATGTGCGCAGCCAGCTGGCGTTTATTGCGCGTAACTTGTGGTCGACGCCGCCGGACCATGGTGCTGCTGTGGTGGCGACGATTCTCGGTGACGCCGGGCTGAAAAAGCAGTGGGCCGAGGAAGTGGAAGCGATGCGGGCGCGGATTGCGCAGCTGCGTTCCGGGCTGGTGGAGGCGTTGGCGCCCCATGGGTTGTCGGAGCGGTTTGCGCACATCGCGGCGCAACGCGGGATGTTTTCCTATACCGGGTTGAGTGCGGACCAGGTGAAGCAACTGCGGGACAAGCACAGCGTGTATATGGTCAATTCCGGGCGTGCGAACGTGGCGGGGATTGATGTGACGCGGTTGACGTTGTTGGCAGAAGCCATCGCGGATGTTTCCCACACCTGACTGAAGAAACCGGCTCCAAATGTGGGAGCGGGCTTGCTCGCGAAGGCGGTGGGTCAGTCGAATTATCTGGTGACTGACACTCCGCATTCGCGAGCAAGCCCGCTCCCACATTTAGACTGAGTGAGTCTGTGAGTCTGTGGGTTTGAGGCTTAGCCCGCGACCATCTCGGCCTTGAGCTGTGCCTCTTTCGCCTGGGCATCCGCCAACCGATACAGCTCGATATGCCCGTCCCAGTGCTCGATCAGCGCCGTGCACGACTCCACCCAATCCCCGCAATTGAGGTAATCCACCTCGCCCACCTTGCGAATCTCCGCATGGTGGATGTGCCCGCACACCACGCCATGCAGCTCGCGCTTGGTCACTTCGTGGGCGATCGCTTCTTCAAAATCACTGATAAAGCTCACCGCCGTCTTGACCTTGTGCTTGAGGTACGCCGACAACGACCAATAGCCGTAGCCATAGCGCGCCCGCCAGTGGTTCAGCCAGCGGTTGAGCGTGAGGGTGAATTCGTAGGCCGAATCGCCGAGGAACGCCAGCCAGCGGTGGTACCGGGTGATCACGTCGAACTGGTCGCCATGGATCACCAGCAAATGCCGGCCATCGGCAGTCACGTGCACCGCTTCGTCCACCAACTGGATATTGCCAAGGATCAGCTTCGAATAACGCCGCAGGAATTCATCGTGGTTGCCGGTGACGTAGATCACCTCGGTGCCGCGCTTGCTCATGGTCAGCAGGCGGCGGATCACGTTGGTGTGGGCCTGGGGCCAATACATGCCGCTGCGCAGCTTCCAGCCGTCGATGATGTCGCCCACCAGGTAGACCTTGTCGGCGTGGTAGCCCTTGAGGAAATGCGAGAGGTGTTCGGCCTGGCAATCCCGAGTGCCCAAATGCACGTCGGAAATCCACAGGGTACGCACGCGTTGCTTGCGGCTGGGTTTGGCGAGTTCGGCGCTGGTCATGGGCATGCCTCACGGTGTTTTCGCGAGCTTGCGCCCACGGGATTAATAGCCCATGACAGTGTTGCGTCAGTCTGATGACAGCGCCCACAGGCGGCGAAGCGATGTAAACTGCGGGCCTGCCCAGGAGACTGCGATGAGACCCAACCTCACGCTACGCCACTACCCCGATGCGCCTATCGCCCATAGCCACGACCATGCACAGCTGGTGTTTGGCCTGTCCGGGCACCTGGACTTCGAGGTGGATGGCCGGGGCGGCCAGGTGCAGCACAGCAGTGTGATGGTGCTGCCCTACTCCGCCCATCACGCGTGCCGCAGTCGCGATGGCAGCCGCTGCCTGGTGCTGGACGTGCCCGATGAGCACTGGCTGGCGCAGTCCCTGGGGGAGCACGCCGACGCCAGCCGCCGCTTGCTCGACCGGTGCGCACACCTGACCCTCGACAATCGCCAAAGCCAACTGGTGCAATGGCTGGCAAGCAGCCCGGTGGACGACCCGCTGATCGCCCAGCAAGGCGCCGTATTGCTGCTGGCCAGCCTCAACCTTGCGCAGCCGCCGGTGGGCAAGCGCCTGCCCTATGCCGCGTTCGATGCGCATATCCAGCGGCATGCCGCGCACCCACTGCAAGTGGCGGACCTGGCGAAGCTCGCCGACCTGTCCGTCGCTCGCCTGCATGCACGGTTTATCGCGGAAAGCGGGCAGACGCCGATGGACTACATACGCACCCGGCGCTTGCAGATGGCCCGCGGCCTGTTGCGCGACAGCCAGCTGCCGATCGGCGAGATTGCCGCGCGGGTGGGCTATGGTTCGCAAAGTGCATTTGCTGCGGCGATGCTGCGCGAGTTTGGCCTCTCGCCCCGAGCCTTCAGACGAGCACCGCCCGGTGCAGGAGCTGGCTTGCCTGCGATAGCATCACCGCGCGCTATCTGAACGACCGAGTTGTCTGCATCGCAGGCAAGCCAGCTCCCACAGGGATCTTCACCAAGCAAGAGTCCTGCGACAAAAGCCGCGAGCCCAACGACAGACGCGAATGCCTGCAACCCTCTAGACTGCGATCCTGTAAACCCGTCGTTTAAGGATCGCAATGACTCCCCGCACAGCCCTCGGCGCCCTGCATATCGGCGCATTGATGTTTGGCCTCACTGGTGTGTTCGGCAAACTGGCGGCCGCTTCGCCGGCGATTATCGTGTTCGGCCGCGCCGCGTTCGCGGTCATTGCCCTGGCAATCTTTGCGCGCTTTGCCAGCAACACGCCCTGGCAGAAGCTGCAAGCCCGCGACTGGCGCCGCCTGCTGGTCAGCGGCCTGCTGCTGGCCGGGCATTGGGTGAGTTTCTTTATTGCGGTAAAGGTCGCCGGTGTGGCCATCGCCACCCTGGGCTTCGCCACCTTCCCGGCGTTCACGGTGATTCTCGAAGGCTTGATTTTCCGCGAGCGGATTCGCGCCAACGAGATCCTGCTGGTGGTGCTGGTGAGCATCGGGCTGGTGCTGGTCACGCCGGATTTCAATCTTGCCAGCCAGGCCACCAGCGGCTTGCTGTGGGCGGTCGGCTCCGGGTTGTTGTTCTCGCTGCTGTCGCTGAACAACCGCGCCAGTGGGCGCATCCCGCCGGTGCAGGCCGCCTTGTGCCAGAACGTGGTGGTAGCGCTGTGCCTGTTGCCCGTCGCCGCGCCCGGGCTGGCCGAAGTGCGACCACTGGACTGGCTGTGGATCGGCCTGCTCGGGGTGTTCTGCACCGGCCTGGCCCATAGCCTGTTTGTCGCCAGCCTCGCGGTGCTCAAGGCGCGCACGGCGGCGGTGGTGTTTGCCATGGAGCCGGTGTACGGCATCACCGCGGCCTGGCTGCTGTTTGCTGAAACGCCGACCCTGCGCATGCTGATGGGCGGCGCGCTGATCATCGTGGCCATCGTGGTGTCCGGGCTGATGGGCGGCGCCAAACCGGCCAAGCAGCCGGCCACCACGGCCGAGGTTCATTGAGTACGGTCGTTATGCCCCAGGTCCCGTTGCGGGTCGATCTGGTCACGTACCCGTTGCTTGAGCACCTTGGCTTCCGGGAAGCCCCCGTCGGCCTTGCGTTCCCAGATCTGCACACCGTCGCAGGTAATCCGAAACGCACCGCCGGTCGCCGGCTCCAGGGCCACTTTGCCGAGGTCATCGGCGAACGTGCTCAGCAGTTCCTGGGCCAGCCAGGCGGCGCGCAGCAGCCACTGACACTGGGTGCAATAGGTGATGACAATCTCGGGCTTGGCCGCTGACATGAATTGACTGGCTCCTGCTTGGCGGGTTGAAAGGATCGAGTGGCTATAATACCGGCCTTTATCGTCCTGCCTTGAGATTGATGATGCGCCGCCTGTTGTCCTGTCTGTTGCTGTGCCTGTTCCCTGTCCTCGTCCAAGCCGTCGAAAATCCGCGCCCGAAGATCGGCCTGGTGCTCTCCGGCGGTGCCGCCCGTGGCCTGGCGCACATTGGCGTGCTCAAGGCCCTGGAAGAACAGGGCATCCACATCGATGCGATTGCCGGCACCAGCATGGGTGCGGTGATCGGCGGGCTGTACGCCTCGGGCTACAAGATCGACGAGCTGGAAAAACTCGCGCTGAACATCGACTGGAAGCTCGCCCTGTCTGACGCGCCACCGCGGGAAGACGTGCCATTCCGGCGCAAGCAGGATGACCGGGATTTCCTGGTCAAACAGAAACTCAGCTTCCGCGACGACGGCAGCCTCGGCCTGCCACTGGGGGTGATCCAGGGTCAGAACCTGGCCTTGCTGCTGGAAAGCATGTTCGCCCACACCAGTAACGTGCGGGATTTCGACAAGCTGCCGATCCCCTTCCGCGCCGTGGCCACCGACATCACCAGTGGTGAAAAAGTGGTGTTCCGCAAAGGCCACCTGCCCCAGGTAATCCGCGCCAGCATGTCGATCCCGGCGGTGTTTGCCCCGGTGGAGCTGGATGGCCGGCTGCTGGTGGATGGCGGCATGACCGATAACATCCCGCTGGATGTGGCGCGGGAAATGGGGGTCGACATCGCCATCGTCGTCGACATCGGCACCCCGCTGCGCTCACGCAAGCAACTCAACACCGTGGTGGACGTGCTCAACCAGTCCATCACCCTGATGACCCGGCGCAATTCCGAAGAACAACTCAAGGCCTTGGCGCCCCGCGACGTGCTGATCCAGCCGCCCCTGGCCGCCTACGGGGTGACGGATTTCGGGCGCGCCAAGGACATGATCGACGCGGGCTACCGCGCCACCCGCGCACTCGACGTGCGCCTGGCGCACCTGCGTCCGGCCGAACCGGTGGACCCGTCGCTGGTGGCCGCGCGAACGCCCGGCGAGCGCAACCCGGTGATCACCGCGATCAAGGTGGAGAACGACTCCAAGGTGGGCGACGAGGTGATCCGCTACTACATCCGCCAGAACCTCGGCGAGCCCCTGGACCTGGCCCGCCTGCAAACCGACATGGGCACTCTGTACGGCCTGGATTACTTCGAACAGGTGCAATACCGCGTGGTGAAAAAGGGCAAGGACAACACCCTCGTCATCAGTGCCCGGGGCAAACGCAGCGGCACCGACTACCTGCGCCTGGGCCTGAACCTGTCGGATGACATGCGCGGCGACAGCGCCTTCAACCTCGGCGCCAGCTACCGCATGAACGGCATCAACCGCCTCGGCGCCGAATGGCTGACGCGGGTGCAGATCGGGGACAAGCAGGAGTTGTACAGCGAGTTCTATCAGCCGATGGACACCGGTTCACGTTACTTCGTCGCGCCCTATATCAGTGCCCAGGCGCAGAACGTCGAACTGATTGAAGACAATAACCCGATCTCGGAATACCGCCTGGAACGCTACGGCTTCGGCCTGAACGTGGGCCGGCAGATCGGCAACAGCGGCGAGATTCGTTTCGGCGTCGGCGAGGCCTGGGGCAAGGCGGATGTGCGCATTGGCGACCGGAATTCACCGAGCATCAACTTCAGCGAGGGTTTCTATGAGCTGAAGTACTCCTTCGACTCGTTCGACAACGTGTACTTCCCCCATACCGGCGAAGACATTGGCCTGGCCTTCCGGGAGTTCGAACCGGGGCTGGGTTCGGACCAGCGCTATCGCCAGTGGGAGTTCAAGCTGGACAAAGCCATGAGCAGCGGGCCGGACACGCTGATCCTCGGCGGGCGCTATGGGCGCACCCTGGATAAGTCGGACGTGGTGATTTCCAGCTTCCTGCTGGGGGGCGCGCGGCAGCTGTCGGGCTTTCGCGAGGATGCGATTGCCGGGCAAAACATCAGCCTGATGCGCGCGGTCTACTATCGCCGGCTGACGCCGCGGTCTTATCTGCCGCTGGATTTCCCGTTGTACCTGGGCGCATCACTGGAACGTGGGCGAGCGTGGAACAACGACAATGAATACGACAGCGGGTACATCAACGCCGCCAGTATTTTCCTGGGGTTTGATACGCCGCTGGGGCCGTTGAATTTCAGTTATGGGTTTAACGATGACAGTCAGCAGGCGGTGTACCTGAACCTGGGGCAAACCTTCTAACTACGCCGCAAAACCCATGTGGGAGCGGGCTTGCTCGCGAAGGCGGTGTGTCAGTCAGCA
>NZ_JACAOM010000281.1:0-375 GCF_013386245.1 Pseudomonas sp. 21615526
TTGTAGCCCCGCGGGTTGCCGCCGGAGCGGGGCGCCTCGGTCTGCAGGAAGAACACCGCCTTGATCCCCGGCTGTATCGGGTTGTTCGCCAGGTCCGCCATCACCGAACGGCAGGGGTTCATGAAGCCCGAGGCGCCGATCCGTTTTTTGCTGACCTTCGATGACGGCCCCAGCGCCTCGGTTTTCAGGCGTTGTTCGGTTTGCGGTGTCAGCGCCAGGGGCGGGCCGATGCAACCGCTGAGGCTCAGGGCCAGGGCTAGTGCGGCCGATACGGTGGCGAAGTGTTTCATGGCGGACTCGAATGACATTGGCTGCTGGGGCGGGTCATCCATGACACGCGCGCACCATACAACAAGACTGTCGAGGCTTTACAGC
>NZ_JACAOM010000282.1:0-324 GCF_013386245.1 Pseudomonas sp. 21615526
CTGACGCAGGTTCCAGTTGTCGATGCCGCCGCCGATGTTGTCGCTGAAATCGGTTTTCAACAGGTTTGGCGCGCCGCAGGCGAACTCGACGATCTCGATACCACGGGTGACTTCGCCCTTGGCGTCGGAGAACACTTTGCCGTGTTCGCGGCTGATGATTTCAGCCAGCTCATCGTGGTGCTGGTCGAGCAATTCCTTGAACTTGAACAGCACCCGCGAACGGCGCAGGGATGATTGCTCGGACCACGCCGGGAAGGCTTTCAGCGCCGACGCCACGGCCTCATCGACGGTCTTCTGGCTGGCCAGCCCGACGCGGGCCTGGAC
>NZ_JACAOM010000037.1:0-5534 GCF_013386245.1 Pseudomonas sp. 21615526
GGTCCAGAGTACGTTGATCAGTTTGTAGTACTGGAACACCGACTTGCCCTGGCTCTGCTGGGCAAAATTGGCCTGCACCGCGCCGTTAAGCGCCTGCAGTTCAGTGGGCAGCGGATGTTCCCGGGTGGTCTGCACGGGTTGGTCCCGTGGAAACGGCTCGGTGCAGTCGCGGTCCGGATGCTGCTGCTTGCACTGGATACGCGCCACGTTCGGCGTGCATTCGGGGCCGGTGCCGCAGTTCGGGTTGTTGAAGGCAAAGCTGTCGGGCGGCGTTTGTTGTGGCGGCACCTGGTTGGGTTCCGGCACGTTGTCTACCTGCTCGAAGGTGGTCCAGATGAAGTTGGGTGAAGCCTGGGTCTTGTTGATGATATGCAGGCCCACCAGGCCCACCACCTGCTGGGTGCACTGCAAGGTGGCCGGGTTTTTGAGCCAGGCGACGGTGGTCAGGTAACGTCCGTAGAGCTCGGGTTTGCCGGTGAGGATTCGCCATGCTGCCTTGACCTCCAGAGCTCCCAGTTGCTCCTGCGGCACCGGGTTGGGCGGCAGCGAGCGCATGGGTTCACCGATGGGCAAGGACAGCCCGCCGGGGTTCTGGTTGTCGAGGTTCTGCGCGACTTTCAGCTGGTTGGCCGCGTCGTACAGCCCTTTGCTGACGATGTAGTCGAACTCGGCCTTGCCCACCTTGCGTTCAAAAAACACCAGGTTCTGCGACTGGTCCGTCAGCCAGCCGCCGGAGGCTTCCATGATCGGGTCCGGAATCGAGGCCAGGGTGCCGCTGGACAGGTGAAACCCATGCCGCGCGTTGATCGCGCTTTCGGAGGTGGCGGTCATGAACTTGCGCGCCCCCACCGACATCGCCCTGAGGCTGGCCTGGGTGCTGCAATTGGACGGCACCAGGGTTTGCACGCCCCAGCCGGTGGGCGCGGGCGCGCCGGGCAGGAAGATATCGTTGGCGTCCTTGTAGCTGGCCCATACCGGCGCCACGCTCATCGGCTGCCCGGAGGCAGTCGGTACGCCGAATTGCGCCAGGGTACTGTTCATGTCCGGCTCACCCGCGAGGGCAGGTGTGGCTGGCCAACCGGGATTCACCGGCCAGTTCAGGGCAATGAACAACTGCCAGCCAAAGCAATTCATGAAGCTCTGGCCGGTGGCGTTGAAGTTGTTGATCGGCAGGAAGCCGCCGCTTTTCGGGTTGAACACCAACTGTTGCTGCACGCAAGCGTCGGCGTCGGAAGTGGGGGATGCGTAGGCGGCCTGCATGGCGAACAGGCTCAGCACCACACTGGTCAGCAGCGATAAAACACTCAAGCGTAACCTGGACATCATCGCGCTCCTTGCAAGCAGGTAAAGCCGCACCCTGGGTGGGTGCGGCTGATGGGCTGTATCAGTCAGGCGCCAGGCACCAGCGCCAATCCGGATTCCCATGGGTGTTCCGCCGCGCTGGGGTTATCGGCTTCGCCCGGGTTGAGGGCGCGCACTGTCACCAGCCCCGGTGCGGCAGTGGGGCTTACGGTGATGGTCAGCAGGTAGCCCTGGGTGCCACCGGAGTTGGTTTGCCCGGGGATGGCCGAGGCATCCGGCAGGAACTTTGTGACCTGCGCCGTCACCCCAGGATTGGAGAATTGCACCCGCGCCGTCTCGGCGGTGGTCTTGAGGTCGGCGCCTTGCACCACCAGGGCAAACTGCCCGCTGGTGCCGGGTGCCAGCCAGGCCGGCAGGTCGGTGGGTGACTGCCCGTAGAACAGGTCCAGCGGCAACAGCTGTACCGGCCAGGGTTGCACACCGTTGACCCGGTCCGTCACGCACGGGCAGGAATCCGGCGTCGGGCTGATGGGCGTGGTTGTCACACTCAGGCCCACCAGCAACTGCTGGGCAATCACCCACACGTAGTCGATCGGCTGGCCGCTGATGGTGATGTCGTTGATCGAGAACCCGGCGCTGACCGGCACTTCAAACACCGCTTGCAGAATCTGGTCGGAGCCGTTGGCGGCGGACTTGGCGGTGCCACGGGTGATTTTCCAGTACTGGCTGACGTCCTGGCCCTGGGGGCCTTTCCACGCCGAGAAGTCGGTGGGTTGTTGCAGGTACAGGCCGATGGGGTTGGTCAGGGAGAGCCGGTTATTCACTGCCACGCTGTTGGCCGAGAAACCGATATGCGGATCGGAGTTGCGGTAGTTCTGCCCGTATTGCGCGCAGCAGATCAACGCCTGGGAATTCTGGCTGCTGCTCAATGGCCGCAGGATGGTCGCCGCGGCAGCCAGGTACACCTCGGCGCTCAGGGTGTTGGGGCCGGAGGTCAGGTGCATCGCACCGCCGTACTGGCCAGGCACACAGGCGGTGCCGGCGTTCCATTTGTTGACGGTGTCGTAGGCCGGTTGACCGGTGGTGGGGTCGATGACCGGGTCGCCGGCCTTACCGGTCGGGCAGTCGGCGGTGTAGCGCAGGTACAGGTCTTCGAGTTGCACCTGTGGGTCGATGTAGTCGCGATACAGCCCCAGTACAGCAGTCGGATCGATGCGCCACATGGCCAGGAAATACGCCGGGTTTTCGCAAGTGAAGGTGATCTTGCGCATGTTGCCGTCGGCATCACGCACGATGGACCACTCGCAATATTCGTCAAGCCAGCCACGGGGGCCCGAAGGCGAGAAATCCTTGTACTTGCCTTGCCAGTCGATGCTCGGGCAGCGAGTGACGGGCAGTTGCAGCAGGGTGCCTTGCTTGTTCGGGTCGTAGAGCATGTACAGGGTGTTGTTGATCGTAATCTGGCCGTTGTCGGTCAGCTCCATCACCTGTTGCATGGACATGGCCTTGCCGCCCAACTGTGGAATCACCGCCGTGCCGTTGTTGTAGAAAAACGTCCACAGCCGATTGGGGAAGGGCGCCCAGGTAATCGCCGGCGGCGTGGTGGGGCCGTAGCCTTCCACCAGTGGGTTGTAATAGCCCGAGCGCGGCGCGTCATTGAGGCCCGACCACGGGTTGCCGATGATCGCGGACTGGGTCCAGCCGGTGAGGTCGTTGTTCCAGTCGGTTTCAAACTGCGGCAACTGGTTTTCCAGGCCCAGCTTGTTGTAGTCCTTGGGAGCTTGCCCGGCGGGAGAGGTAAATTGTTTGAAGGGGGTGCTCATGTCGATTCTCCAGGTGTTGTTGTGGTGGAAACGGAGCAGCAACCGGCACTGGGAGCAGGGCCGGCGACGGTTTGGCGCGGGTCGTCCCACACCAGTTGGGCGATAAAGCCAGGCAGCGGCGCGTACTCTTGCGGCGTCAACACCCGGGCACTATCGAGATGGGTCACCACTACGGATAGCTGCGTGGCGTCAGTGGGGCGAAGGTTCAATGCGGCAGCAGTGCGCGCGGCATTCAGCGCGCGTGACACGCCATGGGTGATGCAGCGGCCCTTGTCATCCACCAGGCCCATGCCGATGCGACTGAAGCGCCCGACATAGTGCGGATTGTCGGCGCTCACCTGCTGCGGCGTGGCGTCGGGCTGGTTGAGGAATACGTCGATCAGGTAGGTGTCGTGGGTGCAGCGCACATGGTCGAACACCACCCACGGGCCCAGGCTTGCGGTTTGTTCCTGCGTTTGCATCGGCGTCGAGCTTTGCTGGCAGCAGGCTTTTGCGACCGGGCGGCGGGTGCCAAAGGGCGGGGCGACGGGCACACCGTAGTCATAGCCGATATGCCGACTGTCCTGGGCCATGTCCCCCAGGGTGGTGTAGCGCCAGGCGTCGGCACTGGTGAAGGTGACATCGTCGGCCTCGCTGCCGGCAAACGGCTGGAGCAGGCACTGGGTGGTGTACTGCGCTGCCGGGTGGGCGCGGATCCAGACCTCCAGCATCCGGTCGATATTGGCGTGGTAGGAGCTGAACACCGGGTCGAACGCGGTGTAGGCGTTGTCGGCCATGTCGCCGCCGATCCAGCCGTGATAGTTGTCGTGGGGCTGCTCGTAGAGCCCGTCGAAATTCAGCGCGCGGTTGGGGTACAGGTCATCTTCCTGGGGGGGATCAAACACCGGGATGTTCGCCCAGGGATAACCTGGCACGCCCTGGGGCTGGCTGAAGGTGTTGAACTTCAGGGCATCGACCACCTGTTGCTGGAAAATCCGGCTCATGCCGTACAACTGGGTGCGTTCGACGCGCTGCGTCTCGCCCTGGGTGTAGAACAGCGGGTTGCGTTGCACGAAGCGGCAGTCCACACCGGGTACCCTGGCTTTTTCACAGACCTTCGAACAACCGTCCTTGGCAGCGGCGTAGCGCAACGGATTAGGGCGAACCTCGCCGGTGTGCGGGTGCACGTAGGTTTCATCGAGAAACGCCTGGGGCAAGCCGGCCTGGGGGCTGCCGTCGACACTGGCGTCTTCGGCCATCCAGTCCCAGTAGGGGATGGGGCAGTCGATCAGCGCTTCCAGGTACAGCAGATAGGCCCGGTGCCACAGGGCAAACGCTTCCTGGTAATGCAGGCACCAGTTGGTGTGGATATAGGCGTAACGCTGCCAAGGGGAGCCGCTGTCGGCGTTGGCCACCTGCATTACGTCATCGAGGCGTGAGCGGTACAGGTTCAGTTGTTCCTGTGTCAGTGCGCGAATGTCCTGGCGCACGCGTTTGACCGGGTGAGGCAGGTCGGGTGGGGGGATGCGTTCTGCCTCGTCGAACGGTGAGGCGGGAGTGAGGCGCCAGCCCTGGTTGACCCACAGCCTGAAGGTTTCCAGCGCGTCGATGGGCCAGAACTGCTGCTGGTCGAGGGTCAGCGGCATGCTGCGGGAGGCCAGGTGCTGGTAGATGGTTTCGGACCAGGTCTTGACGGAGGCGGGGTCTTCGAGGAATACGAAGTAGGCGTTCATGCAGCCCACCCAGGAGGCGGCGACGGCGGCGCGTTGCTCTTGGGGGATCCAGTAGGGGGCGCTGAATAGGCCGTGGATATCGGTGGCCCATGTCGGTTTCGCGACTATCATAAGATCCCTCTCATGCGGCCCCGGTGCCTGATTTGGCTGGGCTGCTAAGCTGGATTGATGTTAGTGCGCCACCGCGCAGGATTTGTGCAAATTGGTGGGTGTTTACGGTGGATTCATTGCAGTTTTTTCAAGGAAGATATGGAAAAAATGACAGATGCCATGGATTTGAAGATTCTGGGGAAATTGCAAAGGGATTGCAGTCAGAGTCTGGAGTTGTTGAGTGACAGTGTCGGGCTGTCTTCAACCAGTTGTTACCGGCGTATCAGGCGGTTGGAGAGTGTCGGGATTATCAAGGCCAAGGTGGCGGTGCTGGATGAGCGCAAGCTTGGGATTCAGGTTACGGCGTTCTTCCTGATCAAGCTTGATAGGGACAGCAATGATATCGACCGCAAGATGCAGCATATCCTGGCGAGTCATCCGGAGATTCAGGACTGTTATCTGCTGACCGGGGAGTTTGATTTTGTGATGGTGGCGAAGTTTCGGGATGCCACTGAGTACACTGATTATATCTATCGGTTTTTAGAGATTTATCGGGATATTCCGATTCGTACTTATTCGTCTACTTTGGTGGTCAGGACGGTTAAGA
>NZ_JACAOM010000037.1:5592-15992 GCF_013386245.1 Pseudomonas sp. 21615526
CTCGGCATGCCCGCACTCCGTGGTTCTGCTTTTCTGTGGGAGCTGGCTTGCCTGCGATGCAGACAACTCGGTTTTTCAGATACACCGAGGCGATGCCATCGCAGGCAAGCCAGCTCCCACATTTGAACCGTGCCCGCTTTAACTTTTGATTTTGCTTCACAACACTCCAAAAGTGAGCCGCTGTAAGAGCGGAACCAATACCAGCCCTGACCGCAGCAACGGATATGCCCACCTCACCCCGCCCAAAAAAGAAGCTTTTATGACAAAAGTTCGGTAGTCCCCAGCGACCCCCGTCTTGGCTATGTAACGCGCTCAACACCGCCAAAAAAGGCGACGTCAGAGCCGCAAGCAGGATGCCAGGAGTGGGGCGAATGGGAACTATGGAACGTTACTCGAAAGTCGGCATGCAGGAGCTCGACCAGCGCCTGTCAAAGATCGTCGAAGCCGCACGCAAAAAACCGGTCTCGGTCTACCGCTATGGCGCACCGTGGGTATGGATCGTCTCCCAGGACGACTGGCAAGGCGCGCTCAAGGAAGTCTCCAGCTACATCCCCGCAGGCCATTCACTGGTCTTGCTGCGCCCGCAGATCGACGACATCCTCGACCTCCACCGCGACCTGCTCCAGGCCCAACCCGGCACCCAGATCGCCCCCCAGACCGTCTTGCAGATCCTGCTGCTGCAACTCCTGTACTCAGTCCCCAACGAACAGCAACTGCACGAACAACTCAACTACAACCTGCTGTTCCGCTGGTTCGTCGGCCTCGACCTGAACCAGAAAGTCTGGGGCATCAACCTCCTGCAACGCGACATCGCCACGTTCCTGAACAACCCGCAGGCGGTGCAGTTGATCCAGAAAATCATCGGTGAAGTGTTCTGTGGCGCCTTGCTGCACATGCCGGAGTTCTCCCTGAACTTCGCCCTGCTGCACACCTGGCTCGCCCGGCACGGCAACACCTCGATATCCAGCAATTGAACAGGCCAAACGCCGGGCAAACGGCGACGGCAATCATCTTGAGTAAACCAGGGGGCGGTGTGGAGCATCTGTTCAAATCAACGCTGGCGCTGTGCTGGCTGACGCTGGGTGCACTGGCGCAACCGCTACAGGCCGAAGAGCAGGGCACCCAGCCCGAGCCTCCGGCACGGCTGGTGGACGTCAACGAGTACTTCGTGCGCGGCAACACCGTGCTCGACGCTCGTGCGATCGAAGAGGCGGTGTACCCGTTTCTCGGCCCGCAAAAGACCCTCGCCGACATCGAAGGCGCCCGGGATGCCTTGCAGAAGATCTATCAGGCACGCGGCTATCAGTCGGTGTTCGTCGAACTGCCGGAGCAGAAGGTCGATGACGGAATCGTCTACCTGCAGGTCAGCGAAACCAAGGTCGGGCGCGTCCGCGTGGTAGGCGCCAAGCACTATTCGCCGGTGGAAATCCGCGACGAAGTACCCGGCTTGAAGGAGGGCGCGGTTCCGGATTTCACCAGCGTGCAAACCCAACTCGCCGGCCTCAATCGCAGCGCCGGGCGGCAGGTCACGCCGCTGGTCCGCGAAGGCCAGCGCCCCGGCACCATGGACGTCGACCTGCAGGTGGAAGACCAGAACCCCTGGCACGCCAGCCTCGGCCTGAACAACGACTACAGCGCCGACACCAAGGAGCTGCGCAGCGTCGCGACCCTGGGTTACGACAACCTCTGGCAACTGGGCCACAGCATTTCCCTGACCTACTTCACCGCGCCCCAGGACAGCGACAACGCCAAGGTCTGGTCGGGCGCCTACACCGCGCCGCTGACTGATCGCTGGAGCCTGCAGTTCTCCGGTTATCAGTCCGACAGCAACATCGCCACCATCGGCGGCAGCAACGTGTTGGGCAAGGGCCATTCCTATGGCGTGTCGGCGATCTACAGCCTGCCGGCCAGTGGCAATTGGGCCAATTCGTTCTCTGCCGGGGTCGACTTCAAGGACTTCAAGGAGCAGATGAAGTTTGGCGGCAGCACGGACGATATCCCGCTGAAGTACGCACCGCTGACCTTCGGCTACAACGGCTACCGCTACACCGAGCAGTCGCAATTGGGGCTGGGCTTGAGCCTGGTGGTGGGTACCCGCGCGTTCTTCGGCTACGGCAGCGACGCCGAGGAGTTCCAGTACAAGCGTGACAAGGCCAGCCCGAGTTTTGCGGTGCTCAAGGGTGACCTGAATTACACCTACACCTTCGGCAACGACTGGCAGTCGGCGTCCAAGGCCGGCTTCCAGCTGGCCTCGGGGCCGCTGGTGTCCAACGAGCAATATTCCGCTGGCGGCGCTACGTCGGTACGCGGGTATCTCGCCGCCGAGCGCACCGGCGACGAAGGCTACCTGTTGTCCCAGGAGCTGCGCACGCCGTCCCTGGCCAAGTTCCTCGGCAGCTACGTGCAGGAGTGGCGCTTCTATGCGTTTGCCGAAGGCGCACGCCTGCGCCTGCATGACCCGCTGCCCGAGCAGGAAGACGAATACAGCCTGGCCAGTGTCGGCCTCGGCACCCGCGCCAGTTTGAGCAAGTGGTTGTCCGGCAGCCTGGATTGGGGCTACCCGCTGCTTGAAGGCCCAAATACCCAGAAACAGGACTCGCGACTGCACTTCAGTGTGCAGGCGACTTTCTGACCCCTTTTTTCGGAGACTCCTGACATGCAACGCCTATTTCTGAGCCTGTTGATCTGCCTGGGCTTCGCGCTCCCGGCCACCGCCCATGCCTGGTGGCAGGACGATTGGCACTACCGTAAACAGATCACGGTGGACACCACCTCCCAGGGCGCAGCCATCAGCCAGGCCCTGGGCCGCACCGCGCTGCTGGTGCGCCTGCACACCGGCAACTTCAGCTTTGACGGGGTCAAGGACGACGGCGCCGACCTGCGCTTTGTCAGCGCCGACGACAAGACCGTGTTCAACCACCAGATCGAAAGCTTCGACCCGCTGATGGGCATGGCGCTGATCTGGGTCGATGTGCCCAAGGTCGAAGGCGGCCAGCGCCAGGACCTGTGGATGTACTACGGCAACCAGAAGGCGCCGGCCACCGCCAACGGCCAGTTGACCTTCGACCCGAACTACACCGCGCTCTACCACTTCGACGGCGCCAACGGCACGCCGCCCCGGGACACCACGGCCTACGGCAACACTGCCGTGAACGCTACCGGTGCGAGCATCGACGGCGTGATCGGCCGGGCCTTGCAGTTCAGTGGCCAGCCGTTGCTGCTGCCAGCCAGCCCGTCGCTGCAACACGCAGCGGGCGGCGCCTTCACTTTCAGCGCCTGGTTGCGGGTCGACCAGGCCAGCGGCGAGCAAGTGGTGGTGGCCCGTCGCGAGGGCGCCCACAGCCTGTTGCTGGGCTTGAACCAGGGGATGCCGTTTATTGAAATCGACGGCCAGCGCGCTGTCTCGACCCAGCCGCTGAACCCCGGCCAATGGCAGCACCTGGCGTTCACCGCCGAGGGCGACAAGGTCTCGCTGTACGTCAACGGCCGTGAGACCGCGACCCTTGCAGTGGCGATGCCGGCGTTCAATTCGCCACTGGCCATCGGTGCCGATTTGCCGGAAGCCGCCGGCGGGCACCTGCCGTTTACCGGGGCCATGGACGAACTGCGCTTGTCCAAGGTCGCGCGCCCGGCAGCCCTGTTGCTGGCCGATGCCACGGCCCAGGGCGCCGAGTCGAAACTGGTGGCCTATGGCGTGGATGAAGAACAGTCGGGCTTCGGCTTCGGCAGCCTGGGGTTCCTGCTCAAGGCGGTGCCGGTGGATGCCTGGGTGATCATCCTGGTGCTGGTGGGGATGATGTTCCAGTCGTGGTTCATCATGCTCCGCAAGAACCGCCAGGTCAGTCGCGTGAGTGCTGCCAACGATATCTTCCGCGAGCAATTCGCACAGATCGGTACGCGCCTGGAGATGTACTACGACGACGCGTTGCTGGCCGAGCGCCTGACCCATTCCTCGCTGTGGCGACTGTACCGGGTCGCGGTCAAGGAAATCCGCACTCGCCGCGCCCAGGGCGCCGACACCTCGTCGGTCTCGGCAGCCACCATCGAAGCCATCCGCTGCTCCATGGACGGCGTGCGTACCCGGGAAAACCAGCAGCTCGGCGCCAAGCTGTCGACCCTCTCCAACGCGATTGCCGGTGGCCCGTATATCGGCCTGCTCGGCACCGTGCTGGGGATCATGGTGGTGTTCCTCGGCACGGCGATGGCCGGCGACGTGAACATCAACGCCATCGCCCCGGGTATGGCGGCGGCCTTGCTGGCCACGGCCATGGGCCTGTTTGTCGCGATCCCCGCGCTGTTTGGCTACAACCGCCTGATTACCCGCAACAAGGAAGTCAGCGCCGACATGCGCGTGTTCGTCGACGAGTTCATCACCCGCCTGGCGGAGATGCACGGCGAGAGCCAGCACAGTGAAGCGGCGCACCGTCGCGACCACCACGCCCACGTCTCGGCCTGAGGAGAATCAGCATGGCTTCCGTGAATGCCTCCCACGACGATGACGATGACGCACCCGTCGACAGCATCAACATCACGCCCCTGGTGGACGTGCTGATGGTGGTGTTGGTGATGTTTATCCTCACCGCCACCGCCCAGGTCTCGGGGATCCAGATCCACCTGCCCAAGGCCAGTGCTTCGGTATCGCTGTCCGAGGCCAAGACCAAGGCCATCTCGGTGAACGATGGCGGCCAGGTGTTTCTCGACGCTTACCCGGTGACCTTGCCTGAGCTGGAAGAGCGCCTGCGCATCGAGAAAGCGCTGAACCCGGACTTCCCGGTGATCGTGCGCGGCGACGCCATGGTGCAGTACCAGAAGGTCATCGAAGTGCTCGACCTGCTGCGTCGCCTGGAGCTGTCCCAGGTCGGGCTGGTCACCGGCAAACCGAGCCAGGGCTGAGTCATGACCGCACAGATGCCGATCGCGCCGACGCCCCTCAAGAACAAGCCGCCATTGCGCCCGCTGAAGTGGGGCATCGGCCTGCTGCTGGGCGCCGTGGCTGCCTGGTTTCTCTGGCAGTGGGCCAATGACATGAGTGGCGTGCGCCGTGAAGCGCCCAAGGTGCCGACGATTATTCCGTTGCCGCCGCCGCCACCACCGCCGCCGGAAAAACCCAAGGAACCGGAGCCCGAGGTGCAGGAGAAAGTCCCCGAGCCGGAGCCCACGCCGACCCCGGACGAGGTCAAGCCCGAGGAGGAAGCACCGCCTTCACCGGCGGACGACCTGGCCAACCCGATGCAGATCGACGGCGACGCGCAGTCCGGTACCGACGGTTTCAACATCGGTGCCGGCAAGGGCGGCGGCATGGCCGGTTCCGGTGGTGGCGGGCTCGGCACCGGGACGTTCAAGCAGTACCTGGCCGGGGTGTTCCAGCGCCTGCTGCGGGAAGACCCGGAGCTGCGCAAGAAGGCCTACACGGTGCAGGCCGACCTGTGGCTGAGCGCAGACGGCGAGGTGACGCGCGTGGAGCTGGCCAAGTCCAGCGGCGACGCCGACACCGACGCCCAGGTGCTGGCCGCATTGCGTGCCACACCGCGGCTGAAGGAACGCACACCCACCTCAATGACCCTGCCGGTACGCCTGTCCCTCAAGGGCCGGCGCCCGGATTGATCGAACCCTTTTTTGCAGTTTTCTACAGGAGTTGTGTGCAGATGATTTCCCACGTGAATCGATTGACCCTGGCGGTCGGCATGGTCATCGCGACCCTGGTCGGCCAGGCGACGGCCGCCGCCGCGCCTTCGGAAAACGCCACGATCAACCTGATCCGCCTGCTGGTGCAGCAAGGTGTGCTCAAGCAGGAACAGGCCGACGGGCTGATCGCCCAGGCTGAAAAAGAGGCTCAGCAGGCACGTCAGGCCAGCACCGCCACGGCGGTAGCGGCAGGCCCAGTGGCGGCCCCCGGCGATGTGCGGGTGCAGTACGTGCCGGCCGCGGTGCGCGACCAGATTCGCGACCAGGTCAAGGCCGAGGTCATGGCCACCGCCAAGCAGGAAAACTGGGCCCAGCCCAACACGTTCCCGGAGTGGGTCTCGCGCATCAGCTTCGACGGCGATATTCGCCTGCGGGATGAGTCGCGCTATTTCTCGGGCAACAACAGCAATGAAATCGTCGATTACGCCAAGCTCAACGACAGCGGCCCCTACGACGTGAACAAGAACACCAACACCAAATTGCCGCCGCTGCTCAACACCCGCGAAGACCGCGAGAACCTGTTCCGCCTGCGCGCCCGCCTGGGCATGAAAGCCGTGATCTCGCCGGAATGGACCGCCGGCATCCGCCTCGGCACCGGCAACGACAACAACCCGGTGTCCACCACCCAGACCCTGGGCGGCGGCTTCGGCAAGAAAGACATCTGGCTCGACCAGGGCTACCTCACCTGGAAGACCACCGACTACATGACCCTGACCGCCGGACGTTTTGCCAACCCGTTCTATTCCACCGACATGATGTATTCCGGCGACCTCAACTTCGACGGTGTGGCGGCGATCTTCAACCACAAGCTCAACAGCGACTGGGGCCTGTTCGGCACCCTCGGCGCGTTCCCGGTGGAATACAGCCCCGACACCGCCACCACCAACGGCTTCGACAAGGACGAGAGCGAAAACAAATGGCTGTTCGGCGGGCAGATCGGCGCCGACTGGAAGATCAACCGCAGCAACAGCCTGAAGGGCTCGATGGCCTACTACCACTTCGGCGATATCCAGGGCGAACGCTCCAGCCCTTGCTCGCCGTGGGCCGGCCAGCCGGCGTGCGATACCGATGGCACGCGCCTGGCCTTCATGCAGAAGGGCAACAGCGTGTTCCTGCTGCGAGACATCACCCCCAACCCGGCAACGCCTGGCCTGACCCCGCAACCGCAATTCGTCGGCCTGGCGTCCAAGTTCAACGTGCTGGACCTCAACCTGGCCTGGGACAGCGAGCTGCCGGAAGACCTCAAGCTGCGCAGCCAGACCAACTTCATCCACAACCTGGCCTACGACAAGGGCGAGATGCTCAAGCGCAGCGAAGGCCAGATCGTCAACAACCTCAACAGCGACGGCCAGTTTGAAAGTGGCGGCAATGCGCTGCTGGTGCAGTTCACCCTCGGCAGTGCGCTGGAGATGCGCAAGAAGGGCGATTGGAACGTGCTGGCCGGCTACAAATACATCCAGCCGGATGCCTTGCCGGACGGCTTCAACGACTCCTCGTTCCACCTCGGCGGCACCAACGCCAAGGGCTATTTCATCGGTGCCAACTACGGCCTCGACAAGAACATCTACGCCAGTGCCCGTTGGCTCAGCGCCTCCGAAGTGTATGGCGCGCCGTTTGAAGTGGATGTCATGCAACTGGAACTCAACACGCGCTTCTGATGCGCCGGAGAAAGCTCATGAACACGCGAATTTGCGGCCTGCTTCTACTGCTCGTCACCACCGGCGCTTCGGCTGAAGGCATGGAGGAGCGCCTGCGCACTCAGCTGCGCAGCACCACCCAGCAGTTGCAGGCGCTGCAAAGCGAGCAGGCCCAGGCCAGTGCCGCACGCATCGCCGCCGAAACCCAGGCCAAGCAGGCCCAGGCGCAGGTCAAGCAACTGACCGCCGAACTGGAAAAGACCCGTGGCGTGGCCGAGCAACTGGTGGGCCAGCAACAGAGCCTGCACAGCCAGGCCCAGGCCCAGGTGGCCGCGAGCAATGAGCAGGTGGGCAAGTTCAAGAAAGCCTATGAGGACTTGCTGGTAATCGCCCGGGGCAAAGAAACCGAGCGCGCACGCTTGCAGGCGCAACTCACGGAACGTGACACACAAGTGCAGCAATGTTCAGTCAAGAATCAACAGATGTACGACGTGGCCCAGCAGTTGCTGACGGCCTACGAAAAAATCGACGTGGCCGACGTGATGAGCATCCGCCAACCGTTCGCCAGCAGCACCCGGGTCAAGTTCGAGGAACTCGCCCAGGGTTTTGGTGACGGCCTTTACCTTAATCGGTTCGATGCTCCACAGACCGTCACTAATCATTGATCGACAAGGAAGAGACCCCTATGAGCGACGTACAACTGATCACCAGCGTGACCCCGCAAGCCTTGACCGAGCTGCTGCAGGAAGCCGGCTACCGGGTCAACCAGACCGAGCAGAACGGCATCGTGCAATTGCTCAGCGCAAGCCAGGGCATCGGCTTCGCCGTGCGTTTCGGCAACCCGGCGGCAGAGCAGGGCAGCTACGTGGACTTCACCTACAGCTGCGCGCTGCGGGTGCAAGGCGAATTGCCCGAGGGGCTGGCCCAGGTCTGGAACGCTTCCCGACGTTTTGCGCGGTTGTCGTTGCAGGGTGAGTTCCTGCTGATGGAGATGGACGTGGTGGCCGCCGGCGTGGGTGCGCCGTACTTGCGCAATCAGCTGGAATTGTGGGACCGCCTGCTGCAGGAATTCATCGTCTACCTGCGTGAATACAGCCAGCAAGCCGCCCAGCTTCAAGCCCAGGCCGACGCCGCGCCTGCCGTCAATGCCCGTGAAGAGGCGCCTGCCCTGTGAAGAAACCAACCCTGGTGGTCGGCGCTGGCGCCCTGGTGGTGCTGGCGGTCGCGGTGGGGTTGAGCCTGCGGCCGGGCAGTGACCCGGTCGCAGCCCAGCAGCCGGCGCCGGTGGCCGTGAAGGACGGGCCGGCGGTGGCGCGCCTGGGCAACCAGCAGATCGACCTCGCCGAACTCAAGTCGGTGTTGGCCGCCTTGCCGACGGAAACCCGCGAGCAGTTGCGTGGCAACCGTGGCTCCCTGGAAACCTGGCTGCGTTCGCGCCTGGCGCAAAAGGCCGTGCTTGAACAGGCCGATGCCCAGGGCTGGCGGCAGCGCCCGGAGGTGGAGCAACAGACCCGCGCCGCCACCGAGCAGATCGTGTTTCGCGACTACATGTTGTCGGTCAGCCAGGTGCCGACGGATTACCCCAGCGCCGCCGAATTGCAGCAAGCCTATGACAGCGGCAAGGCACAATGGGTGACGCCGCCGTTGTACCAGGTCAGCCAGATTTTCCTGGCCGTGAGCGACCCGCAAACCGTCGACAATGTGCGCCGCCAGGCCCAGGAGTTGAGCCGCAAGGCGCAGGCCTCGCCGGGCGAGTTTGCCGCCCTGGCCAGCCAGTATTCCCAGGACCCCGACAGCGCCCGGCGCGGTGGCGATTCCGGGATGCAGCCATTGCAGCAATTGGTGCCTGAAATGCGCGGTGTGGTGGCGCGGCTCAAGACGGGCGGGGTGTCGGAGCCGGTGCAGAGTGCGGCGGGTTTTCACGTGCTCAAACTCACTGGGCAACAACCGGCGCGCACGGCCACGCTGGATGAACTGCGTGGCCGCCTGACCGAGGCCTTGCGTGCGCAACGCCAGGAGCAGATTGCCAAGGCCTACCTGGAAGGCATGCTCAATACCGCGACCTTGAGTATCGATGGCGCCGAGCTGAACAAGGTGCTGGAGTAAAACCGTATCACCGCATTGGATGCACAGTACCCACAAGACAGGGAGTCTCCCATGGTATTTGTTGAACCGGCTGTACCCCACGGCGTCGCGCCTTATCGTGCGTCGACCGAATCCCGCGAGGCCTGGCTGGCCCTGGCGGCCGCCATCGAGCCCGAGGTGGCGCAGTATTTCCTGATCAGCGCCCGCTGTGGGTGTTTCATGCAGGCGGCTCGCAGCCTCAATATCAAGGCCACGCAGTTGCGCAAGCGCCTGGCGCAGCTGGAAGAGCAACTGCGGCGTTCGCTGTTCAGCTATCAGGGCAATGTCCTGGCCCTGAGTCGTGAAGGGCAGCAGTTGCAGGCGCAGTTGATTGCCCTGGCGCATGAGCGACGCTTGCCGGTGCTGGAGCAACCGTTGATTCGGCTGGCGGTTGCCGAGTCGATCCTGCATGACATTCTGGGGCGGGACCTGATTGCCCTGTTGCGGCGCAATGCGAGTGTGCGGTTGGAGATCATTTCCATCGACAGCGAGTTGGGGTTGCAGGCGCTGGATGCGGATGTGGTGGTGTGGTTGTCGGGGATGGATTCGCCGGGGGCGGGGCCGAGTTTTGCCATTGGGGCGCCGGAGGTGTTGGCGCGGTTGGATTATTCGCCGCATATTGCCAAGCGGTATTCGCGGTTGGCAGTGCGGCCGGACAGCATTGAAGACCTTGCGGATTATATGTTGGTGCAGTGGCAGCCGGACCGGCAGGTGGAGGCGCTGCGGCCGTGGAATAGCCTGGTGGAGCAGCGGCTGGCGGGGGTAGTGCGGGTGGAAGCGTATCCGCTGATGCTGGAGATGATTCGGTGCAGTGCGTGTATTGGGTTGTTGCCGCGGTACATGAGTTGTTTTGATCGTGGGTTGACGGCGTTGGATGGGGTATTTCTGGAGGGGATGCAGCGGCAGGTCTGGATGGGGGTGAGTGCTGATGTGCGGCATCCGCTGGAGGTGGGG
>NZ_JACAOM010000283.1:0-309 GCF_013386245.1 Pseudomonas sp. 21615526
GTCAGCGGCAGGCGCAGGTTGCGGCGCTCGTAACCACGGCCCACCACCGGCGCGCTTGGGCTGATGCCTTCGACCATGCCGATGTAGCCACACAGCAAGCTGGCGGCGATCGCCAGGTACGGGTTGGCGTCGGCACCGGGCAGGCGGTTTTCCACCCGACGGTTTTGTGGGCCGGCGTCCGGAACCCGCAGGCCAACGGTGCGGTTCTCTTCGCCCCACTCCACGTTGACCGGCGCCGAGGTGTCGGGCAGGAAGCGGCGGAACGAGTTGACGTTAGGGGCGAACAGCGGCAACAGCTCGGGGATGAAT
>NZ_JACAOM010000284.1:0-2139 GCF_013386245.1 Pseudomonas sp. 21615526
GGGTGGGCTGGTGCACCAGATTGGCGTGCTGCCGATCCTGACCTTCGCCGAAGATCACTATGAGCTGCTGTCCGATCCGGTCAGCCTCGATCACGTGATTGAAAGCATCCACCCGTTGCTGGGGGACAAGCTGCTGCGGCGCTGGGACTTCCCGGAAATGCTGGTGAACCTGCCGGCGCAGTACATGAACCTTGAGCGCGACTCCGAGCGCCTGGACTATATCGACCTGGTGCAGGTCGCCGTGTTGTATTGCCACCGCGACACTGACCACCCGCTGGCCAGCGTGCCGATATTGACGGTACCTGCGATCAAGAAGCTGCGACTCGACCCCTACAGCGACACCTTGCGCGCCGAGCTGGATGAAGCACGGTCGATGTTCTACTGATTACCCCGCGATAAAACTGACCCGCACTTTCAAACCCGCCAACTCTCCGTCATGCAAGCTGATCTGCGCCAGGTGTGCCCGGCAGATCTCGCCAACAATCGCCAACCCCAAGCCCGCCCCCAAGCCCTGCTGGCTGCGCCGATAGAAGCGCTCGAACACTCGGTCCCGCTCATCCAGCGGGATGCCCGGGCCGTCATCTTCCACCTCAAGTACCGCCGGCGCCGTGACCCGCAAGATCACGTTGCCGCCCGGGGGCGTGTGGGCCAGGGCGTTGTCCACCAGGTTGCTCAACAACTCGTTCAACAAGGTGGGCTCGCCCCGCAGCCACACCGGTTCATCCGCCTCCAGCGCCAGGGCCACGCCACGCGCATGGGCCAGCGGCGCCATGGCCATGCCCAGCTCGCGAGCCAACTGGCTCAGGTCCAGCAACTGGGCCCCGCCTTCGGCAATCGCCCGGGCGCCGTTTTCGATGCGCGCCAGCGAGAGCAATTGATTGGCCAGGTGAGTCAGGCGATCAGTGCCCTGGGCTGCGGTTTCCAGGGTGGTGCGCCAGGTAGCCGGATCTTCGGCACGCAGGCCAAGCTCCAAGCGTGCCTTGAGCGCTGCCAACGGAGTGCGCAGCTCATGGGCGGCATCGGCAATAAACTGTGCCTGGCGCTCGAACTGCCCGCGCAGGCGTTCGGTGAAATGGTTGAGCGCATGTACCAGCGGGCCCAATTCATGCTGCACTTCCACCAGCGGCAATGGCCGCAGGTCATCGGGCTGACGCTCTTCCACGGCCGTGCGCAAGCGCTCCAACGGCCGCAGCGCCGCGCTCACGGCAAAGAACACCAACAACAATGCACCGATGGCCAGCATCCCCAGGCGCAGCAAGGTATCGGCCATCAGGCTGCGCGCCATCGCCACCCGCGCTTCGTCGGTTTCGGCCACGCGGATTTCCGCCATGCCGTTCATGTTCGGTTCGGAGACTGCCTTGAGCAGGCTGACCACTCTCACGTTCTGGCCCTGATACCTGGCGTTATAAAAGCGCGCCAGCGCCGGATAGTCATCGGTGCGTGGAGTTCCCGGCGGCGGGCCCGGCAGGTTTTCGTAGCCGGAGATCAGCTTCTGGTGAATATCGTTGACCTGGTAGTAGATCCGCCCGGCGCTGTCGTAGGCGAACGTATCCAGGGCGACGTAGGGCACATCGGCACTCAAGGTACCGTCGCGGTGGGACAGGCCGGCCGCAATGGTCCGCGCCGAGGCCAACAGCGTTCGGTCGTAAGCCGTGTCCGCCGCCTCGCGCCCATTCCAGTAAGCGCTCAAGCCGCTGGCAATCATCAACACCACCAGCAACAGCGCCAGGTTCCACAGCAGGCGCCAGCGCAGGCTGCTGGGCTTATGCATCGCGGGCTTCCAGCAGGTACCCCAGGCCACGGAAGGTGACGATGGCCACAGGCTGGCCATCGAGTTTCTTGCGCAGGCGGTGCACGTAGATTTCGATGGCATCGGGGCTGGCCTCTTCATCCAGGCCAAACACCTGGGAAGCCAGTTGCTCCTTGCTCATCACCCGGCCAGGACGCGCGATCAGCGCCTCAAGCACCGCCTGCTCGCGGGAGGTCAACGTCAGCAATTCGCCGCCCAGGGTGAAGCGCCGCGTGTCCAGGTCGTAAATCAGCACACCACACGCCTGTTGCCGCTCACCGCCCAGCACGCTACGGCGCAGCAGCGCCTTGACCCGGGCTTCCAGCTCCGTCAGTTCGAACGGCTTGGCC
>NZ_JACAOM010000285.1:0-344 GCF_013386245.1 Pseudomonas sp. 21615526
GCAGCAACGTCTGGTGATCGCCCGCACCATCGCCGTGGAGCCGGAAGTGCTGCTGCTCGATGAACCGTGCTCGGCACTCGACCCCATCTCCACGTTGAAAGTCGAAGAGCTGATCTACGAACTCAAATCCAAGTTCACCATCGTCATCGTGACCCACAACATGCAACAGGCGGCGCGGGTTTCCGACTACACCGCGTTCATGTACATGGGCAAGCTGGTGGAATTTGGCGACACCGATACCCTGTTCACCAACCCGGCGAAGAAGCAGACCGAAGACTACATCACCGGTCGCTACGGCTAGCAGGTGGCTGGTTGCTCACTGAACTGATGCTGCGGTCGACCGC
>NZ_JACAOM010000286.1:0-423 GCF_013386245.1 Pseudomonas sp. 21615526
AACAGCGTGCGGCCATTGGCGTATTCCAGCTTGCCGATGCGCTTGCCCTGGGCGCCGGTGAACGCGCCACTTTCATGGCCGAACAGCTCGGCTTCAAACAGCTGCTCGGGAATCGCCGCGCAGTTCAGCGCCACAAACGGCTTCTTCGCCCGGGGGCCGAAATCATGCAGGCAACGGGCGACCAGCTCCTTGCCGCTGCCGGTTTCGCCGCGAATCAACACATTGACCGGCAAGCCGGCCAGGTCCAGGACAGCAGGCTCGCTTCCAGTTGGGCCCGGTGACCGCCCTGCTGATGCAACCGGCGGTTTTCCAGCACCAGCCCGCGCTTGCCCAGCGCCCGGCGCAGGCTGCTGAGCAGGGCTGCGGGGCTGAAGGGCTTTTCGAGGAAGTCGTAGGCGCCGTCGCGCATGGCTTCGACGGCCA
>NZ_JACAOM010000038.1:0-10527 GCF_013386245.1 Pseudomonas sp. 21615526
CGACAGGCGGGGCAGAGGGCTTTGGTTACGTGGCCGCTTTTGCAAAGTGACTCGCTGTAAGAGCGAAACCATAAGCCGCCGTTACCCAAATAACGGATATGCCCCCAAAATTCCGCCGATATTCGATCTCGAAAACCACGGCCCCCCTGGGACATCCCACCCGACAAGCGATCTCACTGCCACCCGCTGGTGCATGCTCTTGATTGCATGCAGCTTTTTGTAGCGAGGAAGCTCGCTCCCGTTGACCCGCATGGCAGGCCAAACAGCCTAATCAATAGCAAGCTAGCTAATTGGCGCATTAATTGCCTTGAAATATGGCAATTAGACATCACTCCCGGAGTCCGCCATGAGCAGCCTGTCGAGCAGCACGATGCAGTTATCTTCCGCCGAGAAAAGCTGGCTGCCCTGGTGGGGCAAGACCGGCAAGTTCGCCATGGGCTGGTCCTGCCGCCTCAACCGCGCGGTGTACCCGGTGATGGAGCAAACCTTCGAGGCCATTGCCGAAACCCGGGTCAAACTCCTGCAAACCTGGACCCGCGAACAGTGGGAACACCTCAACGAACTGGCCACGACACTGGCCCGCGATTCCGTGCTCACCGACAACAGCCTGCTGCTGGAAAAACTGCACCAGGCCGGGGATTTCTCCGAGCTGTTTATCGTCGACCCAAAGGGCGAACTACTGGCGAGTACCTGGAGCCAGGCCAGTCACCGCGCGCTCAATCAACAAGCCCTGGCCGCCGGGCTCAAGGCGCCATTCCTCCACGGTCCCTACAGCGACCCGCTGACCTTGCAGATCGGCCCTTCGTCCTCGCGCTTCCATGACGAAGTAACCCTGATGTTCTACCAACCATTGACCCGCGAGGGCAGGGTGGTCGGCTGCCTCTGCGGTCGGGTGCCCAACGACATACTCGGGGATTTGATCCAGCGCGAGGCCGGGCATATCTTCCCCGAGTCCGGCGATAACTACCTGTTCATGGTGCAATCGCGCTTCGACCCGGCGCTGCAACCGGGCATTGCGCTGTCCCGCTCACGCTTCGAGGACGGCGCCTTCACCCACGGTGAAAATCTCAAGAGCGGCGTGCACACACCCTGGAAAACCGTACAGATCCAGCGCCATACCGAACTGGAATTGCGGTTTATCGACCCCGCCACCCAACAACTGCACCCCGGCGTGCGGGAAACCATCCGCAAGGGCTCGAACCTGTTTGTCACCTATCCCGGCTATTCCGACTACCGTCACATCCCGGTGGTGGGCAAGGGCGTGACCTTCGAACTGCCGGGCTCGCCGGATCGCTGGGGCATGATGTGCGAGGCCGACCTGGAAGAGGTCTACCGCCGGCGCTCCCTGAGCCACGGCTTGATGAAGCCCTATCTGGCGACCATGGCCGGCCTGTTTGCCTGCAACTTCCTGGTCCGTCACTACAGTGGTTTGCCCGCCGCCTGGACCGATGCGTGCGAGGTGCTGAGCATGGTCGTCGCGGCCTTGCTGTTCAGCCGCCTGGGCCCCAGGCGCCTGGCCGCACGCCTGAATGAAATGACCGAGGTCATCCGCACCATTGCCGAAGGCGAGGGCAACCTGCGCCAACGCCTGGACAGCGGGCGCATGGTCAACGACGAAACCGGCGACATGAGCCGCTGGATCAACAGCTTCATCGACCGCCTGGATTCGGTGGTCGGCCAGGTGGTCAAGGCCAGCCACAGCGTTGGCAACACCAACCAATTGATGCTCGGCCGCAGCGAGGCGGCCGGGTTGATGTCCCATGAAGTGGCCGACGCCACCCACCGCATGATGATCATCGTTGAAGAGCAACTGGGAGAAATCCAGCAAGCCTCGGTGAGCGCCGAGCAAATGAAGCAGGCCATGGACGAGGTGGTCAGCCGGGCCCGCGAGCAATTCCTCGCGGTACAGGTCGGCACCCAGTCGATTCGCGATGTGGTGCAGCGCTCCTCGGAAAGCGTGCAACTGCTGGACAGCCGCATGGCACAGATCAGCAACATCACCGGGTTGATCAGCGACATCACCAACCAGACCAACCTGCTGGCCCTGAATGCGGCCATCGAAGCGGCGCGGGCGGGCGAGCATGGCCGCGGTTTTGCGGTGGTGGCCGACGAAGTCCGCACCCTGGCGTCACGCACTTCCAAGGCAGCGGAAGACATTCGCCAGATGGTCGAGGGCCTGCAAGGCGAAACCCGCAAGGCCGTAGGCTTCATGGAAAACGGCGTGACCAACGTCGACAGCAGCCTGCGCCTGGCCGAGGACGCCTCCTCGGAGAACGTGCACCTGCACCAGGCGGTGGAGAGCATGTTCAGCATCATCCAGCAGCTCAACGCCCGCAGCCTCGACTATGGCAAGACCATCAAGCAGGTCAGCCACTCTTCGGAGCAAATGCGCCTGACCGTAGGGGTGTTGCAGACCAGCGCGGAAACCGTGCGGGTCAATGCCAACAAGTTGCAGAAGCTGGTGGGGTTGTTCGAAGTCAGTGAGGCTGCGGCCTGACCAGGCTGCGCTTATCCAGCAGCAGGCGCTCCAACTCCTTCATCGGCAAAGGCCGGCTGAACAGATACCCCTGGATCTGATCGCAGCCGGCTTCCCGCAGAAACTCCAGCTGCGCCTGGGTTTCCACGCCTTCGGCCACCACTCGCAGCTTCAGGCTGTGGGCCAGTTCGATGATGGTGCGGGTGATAGCCGCGTCCTGCGGGTTGCTGGTGACTTCGCGGATAAACGCGATATCGATTTTCAGCGTATCAATCGGGAACCGCCGCAGGTAGGCCAGGCTGGAATAGCCGGTGCCGAAGTCGTCGATGGAGATCTTCACCCCCATCGCCCGCAGGCGCTGCAAGCTGGCGATGGTGTGCTGGGTGTTCTCCATCAGCGAGCCTTCGGTCAATTCAACTTCCAGCCAATGCGCTTCCACGCCGGCCTGGGCGAGGGACTGGGCGATATCGGCAATCAGGTCACCCTCGATCAATTGATGCCCCGAAACGTTGACCGATACCTCCACCGCGCCCACCGTGCCGGATTGCCACGCTGCGATCTGGCGGCACACGTTGTCGATCACCCAACGCCCGAGCGTGACGATCAAGCCCTGGCTTTCCAGGATCGGTATGAAGACCGCTGGAGACACCGCATCGTAACCGGGCCGGTCCCAGCGCAGCAGGGCCTCGAGGGCGCACACCTGACCGTTGGCCAGTTCGACCTTGGGTTGGTAATGCAGCACGAATTCTTCGCGCTCGACCGCCAGGCGCAGGGCTTTTTCCAGGTCCAGGCGCGCCAGGTCATGCACATTCAACCGCGAGGACTCATTTTGGTGGTGTTGAAGTTGCTGCTCCAACAACTGGCTATGGTTTTTCAACCGATCGCCGTGGGCCTTGAGCCGCAGCAGGTTGCGTACCCGTAGCCACAACTCGACCCGCTCCACCGGCTTGCTGATGAATTCTTCAGCACCGGTTTCCAGGCCACTGAGCCGCGCGCTGGACTCACTCAATGCCGAAAGCATGATGATCGGAATGTTCGCCGTGGCCTGGTTGCCCTTGAGCTGGTTGGCCACTTCATAGCCGTCCATGCCCGGCATCATGATGTCCAGCAGGATTAAGTCCGGCGGCCGCTGCGCCACCAACTGCAAGGCTTCTTCACCACTGGCGGCGCTCACGGTCTGGTAACCCTCGTGGCGCAGCAGGGTTTCCAGCAGCTTGCGCACCTGGATTTCATCATCAACGATCAACAGCGTTGCGGGTTGGCTGGCCATGGAGAGGACTCAAGTCGAGGGAGTAATGTTCTTTTGCAGCAGCGTGTCGATCACCTGGTACAGCTCTTTGTAGCGCAGGGGCTTGATGATGTAGGCATCGCAGCCGGCCCGCAGGGTCTTGTCACGGTCTTCCTTCATGGCCATGGCCGTCAGGGCGATCACCGGGATGTGCGCGGTATGAGGGTCCTGCTTGAGCAGTGACGTGGCTGCCAGGCCGTCCATGCCCGGCAACTGGATGTCCATCAGGATCAATGCCGGTTGTTTTTCCCGGGCCAGGGTCAGCCCGGTCTCGGCATCGGCGGCCCACAACACGCTGTGGCCGGCGTTCACCAGCAGCAGGCGGGCGAGGCGCATATTGGCCTCGTTGTCTTCGACGATCAGGATTTCGGCCATGGGGCCTCCGCATCCGCGGCACGGTGCAGCGGCAGCCACACCACAAACCGCGCGCCTTCGCCTTCGCGGCTGGCCACGGCGACACTGCCGCCGTGCAGGTCGGTGAGTTGCTTGACCATCGCCAGGCCCAGGCCCGTGCCTTCGAATTTGCGCGCCAGGCTGCTGTCGATCTGGCTGAAGGCCTTGAACAGCTTGCTCATGTCGTCCCGGGCGATCCCGATGCCGGTGTCGCTCACGCTCAATTCCAGGAACTGTTGATGTTCGCTGGGCTGCAGGGCAAAGCCGTGGGTGGGCCAGTCGCCGGGAATCTGCCCCACTTGCCCACGATTCACCTCGCGCACCGAGAGCGTCACCGAGCCGCCGTGCTCGCTGAACTTCACCGCATTGGCCAGCAGGTTGTAGATGATCTGCTTGGTCTTGCGCAGGTCCAGTTCCAGCGCGCCGAAGTCGTCCGGGCTTTCGAGTTTCAACTGGATGCGCTGCAATGCGGCCTTTTCCCGCACGATCAGCAGGCTGTTGGCCAACAGGCCGGCCAACTCCACGGCTTCCAGTTCCAGGTCCATCATGCCGGCCTCGACCTTGGACAGGTCGAGGATGTCGTTGATCAGCGACAGCAAGTGCTGGCCGCTGGTGAAGATATCGCCGATGTACTCGCGCTGGATATCGCTCATGTCGCCCACCAGGCCGTCCTTGAGCGCCTCGGAAAAACCGATCACCGCATTCAGCGGCGTGCGCAGCTCGTGGGACATGGTGGCAAGGAACTCGGACTTCATGTGGCTGGCGTGTTCCAGCTCCAGGTTCTTCTCTTCCAGGGCGCGCTCAAAGCCTTTGCGTTGCGCCTCTTCCTGCTTGCGCGCGGTGTTGTCGGTGCCGATCAGTAGGTAGCCGATGATCGCGTCGTTGCGGTTGCGCAGGGCGGTCACCGACACCATGGCCGACAGGCGACTGTTGTCCTTGCGGATATAGGTCAGTTCGTAAATGTCTTCGATGCCCCGGGAGGCCTTGAACACCAGGGCCTCAAAGCCCGGCGTGATCGGTGTGTCCAGTTCCAGGCTGAGGGCGGCGGCGCGGGTGATCAGCTCGGCGGGGTCGGAAATGTCGGCCGGTGTGACGCGGTTCAGCACATCGGCGGCGGCGTAGCCAAGCATGCGTTCGGCACCGACGTTGAAAATCTGGATTACGCCTTTTTCGTCGGTGGCGATGCTGGAGAAGTAGGCGCTGTTGAAGATCGCATCTTGCAAGGCGCCGGCCTTGAGCAGGGTTTTCTGGCGTTTGAATTCGACGATTTTTTCAGCCCGGGATTGCGGCTCCGCCGGGCTGTCGACTGAAGAGTTGTCCATCGTGCAGTGTTCCGTGAACTTCAGGCCCGACGCTGCCAAAGGCGGCGCCGCAGAGCATGCTCACAGAAGATCGCGCAGGCGCGATGAGGAGGAGATGAGGTCTTTGGACGATAGCAGATAAACCGCAACCGACAGGGATCGTAGTGGCCAAACGCGGTGTTATTTTTAGAAAAGCACTCAATCGGATAGGTGAAGGTGGAAAAACGGCGGTTTTATCTGCAATTAGTCACTCCAGGTCGCTGGGTGAACATTTATTCATCAGGTGAAACGTTTAATCAAACGATAAACGGCTGACGCAAGCGCTTGCGTAAGCAAATGTATCTGATTAGAGTCGGCAGCAATCAGGTCTGCCGATGACTGCCATCGGCAAACGCCCGAACACAACAATAATAAAACCAGGAGCTCAGTCATGAGCCTTGAACCCTTGCTTGAAATGCAGGGCATCAGCAAGACCTTCAACGGTCTGCGGGTGCTCAAGAACGTCAGCCTGAAGGTCTACCCCGGTGAAATCCACGCCTTGATGGGTGAGAACGGCGCCGGCAAATCGACCTTGATGAAGATCCTCTCCGGTGCCTACCAGGCCGATGATGGCGGCACCATCCGCATCGATGGCCAGCCCGTCGCCAGCTACAACCCAGCCTCCGCCAAAGCCCTCGGCATTGCCGTGATCTACCAGGAACTGAGCCTGTGTCCGAACCTCACGGTGGCCGAGAACATTTACCTGGGCCGTGAACTGCGCCGTGGCTGGACCATCGACCGCAAGGGCATGGAAGCCGGGGTGGCCGAGGTGCTGGCAAGGCTCGGTGCGGAGTTCCTGCCCACCACCCGCGTCGCCAGCCTGTCCATCGCCGAGCGCCAACTGGTGGAAATCGCCCGGGCCTTGCATGCCCACGCAAAAATCCTGGTGATGGACGAGCCCACCACGCCGCTGTCCTCCCGGGAGACCGACCGCCTGTTCGCGCTGATCAAACAGCTGCGCAGCCAGGGCCTGGCGATCATCTACATCAGCCATCGCATGGCGGAAATCTACGAGCTGTCGGACCGGGTCTCGGTGCTGCGGGACGGCGAGTACGTCGGCGAACTGGCGCGGGACGTGCTGTCGGCCGAAGTGCTGGTGAAAATGATGGTGGGCCGCGACCTGTCAGGTTTCTACAAGAAGGAACATGCGGCCTACGACCCCGGCCAGGTGGTGATGCGCGTGCGTGACATGGCCGACGGCAAGCGCGTGCGCAACTGCAGCTTTGACCTGCACGCCGGTGAAGTGCTGGGAATTGCCGGCTTGGTAGGCGCAGGCCGTACCGAGCTGGCGCGGCTGATTTTTGCGGCCGACCCGCGTACCTCCGGCACCCTTGAGGTGGTCGGCAAAACCGTGACCCAACTGCGCAACCCGGCGGATGCGATTCGTGCCGGTGTCGTCTACCTCACCGAGGACCGCAAGGCCCAGGGTCTGTTTCTCGACATGAGCGTGGCCGACAACATCAACGTTTGTGCCTGTGTGCCGGATGCCCACGCCGGCGGTGTGCTCAACCGTGGCCACGCGGCACAACGCTCACGCGATGCGATCAAGTCCCTGTCGATCCGCGTGGCCTCGGGCAAGGTCAATGTCGGCAGCTTGTCCGGCGGCAATCAGCAGAAGGTGCTGCTGGCCCGACTGCTGGAGGTCAAGCCCCACGTACTGATCCTCGACGAACCCACCCGTGGCGTGGACATCGGCTCCAAATCCGAGATCTACCGCATCATCAACCAGTTGGCCAAGGCCGGCGTAGGCATCGTGGTGATCTCCAGCGAACTGCCGGAAATCATCGGCACCTGCGACCGCGTGCTGATCATGCGCGAAGGGCAACTGGTGGCCGAAGTGGGCGGGGCATCGGGGCTGGATATTTCCCAGGAGGCGATCATCGACCTCGCCACCGGCAGCGAACAGGTGGCCGCCCATGGCTAATTCAACGACAAGCGGGAGCAACACCATGACTGTGGCAACGATCGGCAAGGCTGAGCGTATTCGCGAACTGATGCGCACGGTGGGCATGTTGCCGGTGCTGGTGCTGCTGCTGGTGGGTTTTGCCCTGGCCAGCGAAAACTTCATGACGGTGCAGAACCTGTCGATCATCACCCAGCAGGCGTCGGTCAACGTGGTGCTGGCGGCGGGGATGACCTTTGTGATCCTCACGGCGGGCATCGACTTGTCGGTGGGAGCGATTCTTGCGGCTTCGGCTGTGGTTGCGTTGCAAGCGTCGATGTCACCGCAGTTCGGCATGTTCGGGATTGCCGCCGGGGTTGGCTTCGGCCTGTTGCTGGGCCTGGTCAACGGCGGCCTGATCGCCTTCATGCGCCTGCCGCCGTTTATCGTCACCCTCGGCGCGCTGACCGCCATGCGCGGTTTGGCTCGTCTGTTGGCCGACGACAAGACCGTGTTCAACCCTGATTTGCCGTTTGCCTTTATTGGCAACGACTCAGTACTGGGCGTGCCTTGGCTGGTGATCATCGCGGTAGCCGTGATTGCGCTGTCGTGGTTCATCCTGCGGCGCACGGTGATGGGGGTGCAAATCTACTCCGTGGGCGGCAACCCGGAAGCGGCGCGGCTGTCGGGGATCAAGGTGTGGAAGGTCCTGCTGTTCGTCTATGCCATGTCCGGTGCGTTGGCCGGGTTGGGCGCGGTGATGAGCGCGTCACGCCTGTTCGCCGCCAATGGCCTGCAACTGGGACAATCCTATGAGCTGGATGCGATTGCCGCAGTGATCCTCGGCGGCACCAGCTTTACCGGCGGCGTCGGCACCATCGGCGGCACGCTGGTTGGTGCGCTGATCATCGCGGTATTGACCAACGGCCTGGTGCTGCTGGGCGTCTCGGATATCTGGCAGTACATCATCAAGGGCATCGTGATCATTGGCGCGGTAGCGCTGGATCGCTATCGCCAGTCCGGTGCGCGGACCTGATTTCACTCAAACAACAATCACAAGAGAGTCATCATGAACTTCAAACGCATGTTTCCTGTTGTCGCCTCCCTGGGCGTTGCCGTGTTGATGTCCCAGGCGGTGCAAGCCCGTGAACTGAAAGCCATCGGCATCAGCATGGGGTCCCTGGGCAACCCGTATTTCGTGACCTTGGCCGACGGTGCCACGGCGCGGGCCAAGGAGCTGAACCCGGCGGTGAAAGTCACCTCGGTGTCGGCCGACTATGACCTGAGCAAGCAGTTCTCGCAGATCGACAACTTCATCTCGTCCAAGGTCGACCTGATCCTGCTCAACGCCGTCGACCCGTCGGCCATGGCCTCGG
This sequence comes from Pseudomonas sp. 21615526, assembly GCF_013386245.1. NCBI lineage: Bacteria > Pseudomonadati > Pseudomonadota > Gammaproteobacteria > Pseudomonadales > Pseudomonadaceae > Pseudomonas > Pseudomonas sp. 21615526. Next base: position 8,756 of record NZ_JACAOM010000038.1, read on the forward strand.
CGATCAAGAAAGCCCGCGACGCCGGGATCGTGGTGGTGGCCGTGGACGTCGACGCCAAGGGCGTGAATGCCACGGTGCAGACCGACAACGTCGAGGCCGGCAAGCTCGCCTGCCAGTTCATCGTCGACAAACTGTCGGGCAAGGGCAATGTGATCATTCAGAACGGCCCGCAGGTCACCGCCGTGACCGATCGGGTCAAAGGCTGCAAAGCCGCGCTGGCCAGCGCCCCGGAGATCAAGGTGCTGTCGGACGACCAGGACGGCAAGGGCTCCCGCGAAGGCGGCTTGAACGTGATGCAGGGCTACCTGACACGCTTTCAGAAAATTGACGGCCTGTTCGCAATCAACGACCCGCAAGCCATCGGCAGCGACCTGGCGGCCAAGCAACTGAAACGCAGCGGCATCATCATCACCTCCGTGGACGGCGCGCCGGACATCGAGAATGCCTTGAAGACCGACACCCTGATCCAGGCCTCCGCCAGCCAGGACCCATGGGCCATGGCCCAGACCGCCGTCAATGTCGGCAATGACATTCTCAATGACAAACAACCCGCCGAAGCGGTTACCCTGCTGGCGCCAAAATTGATCACCCGCGATAACGTCGGTTCCTACAGCGGTTGGTCCAGCAAACATTAAAAGAAACCAGGAGTGAGCACCGTGGCAACCATGGAGGATGTGGCAAGAATTGCAGGGGTGTCGACGTCGACGGTTTCCCACGTCTTGAACGGCACCCGCAAGGTCAGCCCGGACACGGTGCAAGCGGTGCAGGACGCGATCCGGCAGGTGGGCTACATCCCCAACACGCTGGCGCGTTCCCTGGCGCGGTCCACCACCAATACGATTGGCGTGGCGATCTCGGCGCTGTCCAACCACTACTTCAGTGAAACGGTGCACGCGATTGAAACCGAGTGCGCCAAGCACGGCTACATGATGTTGTTTGTCGATACCCACGACGATCCCGAACAGGAACTGCGTGTGGTCACGGCGCTGCACCATCGGCGGGTGGACGGCATTCTGCTGGCGCCGTCTACCGGTTCGCTGGCCCTGGAATACCTGCAGGCCAATCAAGTGCCGGCGGTGTTGGTGGACCGGATGATGTGTGATCGTTTCGATCAGGTCGGGGTGGAAAATACCCTGTCTACCCAGGCTTTGGTGGCGCACTTGATCGAGCATGGCCACCGGCGCATCGGCTTTATTTCCGGGCGCGCGGGGCTCGGCACTTCCGATGAACGAGTGGCCGGCTATCAAGCCGCGTTGCAGGCGGCAGGGTTGGTGTTTGACCCGCAGTTGCTGGTCAACGGCGGCTCCAGCAGCGAGCCGGCACGGCAAGCGACCGCGCAGTTATTGGCCCTGGCAACACCGCCCACGGCAATCATGGCGGGCAACAACCTGATGACCCTGGGTGCGATGCACGCCTTGCGTGATGCGAATATCGACGTGCCCGGGCAGATGGCCCTGGTGGGCTTCGATGATTTTGACTGGGCGGATTTCTTCGTGCCACGCCTGACCCTGATCGCACAGCCGGTCCAGGAACTCGGCGCCCGGGCGGTCAACCTGCTGCTTGAGCGCATGGCGTCGCCCAAGCGTAAAACACACAGCGTGCGGCTCGCGCCCACCCTGAAGATTCGTAACTCATGCGGCTGCCCCTGATATGAACAACGCGGTTTCCCTTGGCATTGATCTCGGCACTTCGGAACTCAAGGCGATCCTGATGGACCAGCAAGGCAACGTCCTCGCCCATGCGGGCGCGCGGCTGACGGTCTCGCGCCCGCA
>NZ_JACAOM010000287.1:0-497 GCF_013386245.1 Pseudomonas sp. 21615526
GTGCCGTACTCGGTGTCAACAACTGCCACTTCACCGACCTGGACCGCAAACGCAACATCTGGTGGTTCGACCTGCCGGTGGGCCGGATTGCCGTGGGCCAGTACGAGTGGATCCACTTGTTGATGCACAACGCCGAGAGCGACCAGTTGCTGCACCTGAAGGTGCCAACGGTGTTTCTGCGCGAGAAGCTGGAAGGCCTGGTGGTGCGCAATGCCGGCAAGCGCAAGCCGGAGATTACCCTGGAGCTGAGTGCCGACAAGGACTCGTTCCTCAAGGACGTACGCCCGGCCGGTGCCGGTGTGAGCTTCGCGCAATTCGTACTGTAGGAATACGGTAAAAACTGTGGGAGCGGGCTTGCTCGCGAATGCGGTGTGTCAGTAACCGGTATATCACTGGCACACCGCATGCGCGAGCAAGCCCGCTCCCACATTTGGATTGCATTTCAATGCGGGAAAATCATCGTTCAATAAAAAGCACCGCATCTGCGGGGCTTTTTG
>NZ_JACAOM010000039.1:0-96326 GCF_013386245.1 Pseudomonas sp. 21615526
GCTCCCACATTTGGATGGTGTCCTGCCTGGAATTACGTGTTATTTGCCGAGCTTGCGCAGCTCGTCCGACTCTATAACCCGCACCCCATCCTGCTCTTCCAGCGCCAGTCGCCACATCGCCCGCGCCAGTTCGCACACTTCAATGCCGTGGTACTTGCCCGGAATCAGCCGCGACAATGGCCCGGCCAGTTGCTCGGCCAGCCGCGGTTCCAATCGCTCACCCAACAACAGCGAAGGTCGGACGATGGTCAACTGCGGCCAATCCTGGGCTTTCAACGCCTGTTCCATCTCGCCCTTGACGCGGTTGTAGAAGATCGAGGATTTCGGATCGGCGCCGATTGCGCTGATCACGATCAGGTGCCGCGCCCCCATTTCCCGAGCGCGCTTGGCAAAGGCCACGACCATGTCCAGGTCGACGGCGCGGAACGCTTCTTCGGAGCCGGCCTGCTTGATGGTGGTGCCCAGGCAGCAGAAGGCGATGTCCACCTGGCCGCTCAGTTGCGGCAGGAATACTGCCGGGTCGCCCACCGGGTTTTCCAGGTGTGGATGCTCGGCCAGAGGCTTGCGGCTGGGTGCCAGCACGCGGGTCACGGTCGGCTCGTTGAGCAGGCGGTCCAGCAGGTGCTCCCCGGTCAGGCCGGAGGCTCCGGCGAGCAAGATATGCTGAGGCGTCAGGTACATGATGTTTCCCCCTTGATACAGATTCAGCTTAGTTGCTCTTGGCTTCCTTGCTATTCATTGAGACGCTTTCGAGCGCCTTTCGTGCCTGCTGTTTGCGTAATAATTGCCAATGGGCGATTACGCCTTTGGGGGCCCAGATCTGCGGTTCGGAGGCTTCGAAGTTGTCCGCCTGTTCGCGTTCGGCCACGTGGGTCTGTGCCAGCTTGAAGGCTTGCTGCAAGTCGTCGGTCTCGCTGAAGGCCTGGGCAAAGAGGGCGTCGCCGAAGTAGGTGAAGTCGGCCTCTTCGGAGCAGCCGAACGACACACGATCGGCGCGCGAGGCGGTCATGATCAGGGTGTGTTCGTCCTTCAGGGCCGGGATGAACCCGCCGGAGTAGCAGGCCGAAATCACGATGATCTTGTCGCGGTTCTTCAGCGGTGCCAGCACGGCGGCCAGCTCATCGGCCGGCAGGTCGGCCAGCTCCATGCGCGGCTGGTCGAGCACCAGTTCGTGCTCGTGAGTGCCGTGGCTGGTCAGGTAGATAAACACCAGGTCTTGCGGGCCACTGCGTTCGGCCAGGGTTTGGACTGCGCGGCGCAGGCTTTCGCGAGTGGCCATCGGGCGGTCGGCAATATGGTCGCGATGGTTCACCAGGCGGATCTGGCCGTAGGCGCCGAAGCGCGTGGCAAGCATGTTGCTGACGTAGTCGGCTTCGCGCAGGAACACGCTTTGTTTGCCGTCGCCGGCCACCACCAGGGTATACAGCTCCACCCCCGATTTGGACGCGGGCACGGCGGCGAGGGCGGCATCCAGCAAGTGGCCCTGGGCAAACAGGCCGATTTCCAGCGGGTCAGGCAACAATTTGCCCTCGGCGTCGCGCACGCGCATGCCGTTGACCCAGGTGCCGGCCTGCACGGTGCCGTCGGTGAGCACCAAAGTGCCACGACCTTGATAGCTGTCGCTGTCGAAGCCGCCAATATAGAAGCTGCCGTCGGTGAGGTTCAGGCGGCCTGTGCCTGTGAAGCGCCAGTCGACGAACTGGCCGACGTAGTGGCTGCCATCGACGCCGATCAGTTCGCCCTTGCCGCTGAGGGCGCCTTCCTTGAATTCGCCGATCCATACGTCGCCGTCGGCGTTTTCGTAGCGGCCCTTGCCGTTGAGCTGGTTTTGTTTGAAATGGCCGATGTACATGTCGCCGTCGGCGCTGTTGAAGGTGCCGTTGCCCTCCAGCTGGCCATCGACGAAGCGGCCGCTGAACTGGTTGCCGCTGTCGTCGTTGCGCTGGCCTTCGCCGTTGGGCTTGCCGTGGGCGAACTGGCCCTGGTACTGGCTGCCGTCGGCCAGCTCGAGGCGGCCGAGGCCGGAATACTGGTCGTCCTTGAATTCGCCGCGATAGGTCATCTGCCCCTCTTTGAGGGTGCCTTCGCCGTTGCGCTTACCTTGTTTGAAACCGCCGACGTAGCTGTTGCCCGACGTGGTCAGGCTGCCCTGGCCGTCGAACAGGCCCTGCTGGAACTGGCCTTTATAGACCTCGCCGTTGCTGCCATGCCATTCGCCCTGGCCGTGCCACTGGCCTTTATCGAACTGGCCCGCGTACCAACTGCCATTGGGGTAATCCACCCGGCCCTGGCCTTGCAGCAAGCCATTGACCACATCGCCACGGTAACGACCGCCATCGGGCAGCCGCGCATCGGGCGGCAACAGCGATTCGCCGTCGCCGCACGCGGTGAGCAACAGGACAAGAGCAAGGGGAGCGAGTGGGCGCATAGCGGGATCCGGATAATTGAGCGCCGAGTATGCCGCAGCTGCGAGATCTATACATAAATTTACATGAATTGTGGTGAGCGGACGGGCTCACCACAGCCAGGCTTCATACGAAGCAGAGTGACAACGATTCTGCAATGTAGGCCGGTTTGTCCTGGCCATCGATTTCCAGGGTGCAGGTGGCTTTAAGCAACCATTGCCCAGGTTTTTTCTCGGTGGCGTCGGTCAGGGTCACGGCCAGGCGCACCCTGGAGTCGACCTTCACCGGCTGGATGAAACGCACGCTGTCCAGGCCATAGTTGACCGCCATCTTCAGGCCTTCGGGCATGATCAGGATGTCTTCGATCAGCTTGGGTATCAGCGACAGCGACAGGAAACCGTGGGCGATGGTGCCGCCAAACGGGGTCTGGGCGGCTTTCACCGGGTCGACGTGGATGAACTGAAAATCGCCGGTGGCTTCCGCGAACAGGTTGATACGTTCCTGGTCGATGGTGAGCCATGCAGAACGTCCCAGTTCCTTGCCGACATATTCTTTGAGTTGCGCTACGGGTACTGAGGGCATTGCGACTCTCCTTCTTTGCTCGGTTGGCTTCATCGTTTTTGTAGTTTTGGACAGGTCCAGAGAACCAATGTAGATCATCACGGGCACTTGGCCCGGTCAACCCACCATGCTTTTGGCGAATGCCGCTCCATAGAGGCAGCGTGCTTATAATGCCGACACGCTTTTGGGGGGAAGAACGGATGCTGTTACGCGGTCTGACATGGCTGGTGCTGTTTCAATTGCTCGGCACGGCGATCAATCATTTGTTTGTCCCGGTGCTGCCGGGGCCGATTATTGGGCTGCTGCTGATGCTGGCCTTCCTGGTGTGGCGCGGCGAAGTCGGTGAACCCCTGAGCCTGGCGGCCAGCAGTCTGCTGCGTTATTTGCCGCTACTGCTGGTGCCGCCTGCGGTCGGCGTTATGGTGTATGCCAAGGACATTGCCGCCGACTTCTGGGCCATCGTCGGCGCGCTGGTGCTGTCGCTGGTGATCGCCATGGGCTTTGTCGGCGTGCTGATGCAGAAACTGGTCAAGCGCCAGGCGCAGCGGGAGGACGGCCAATGACACTGGACTGGCAGGGCGCCTGGGCCGCCGTGATTCATCACCCGTTGTTCGGCATCGGCATCACCCTCGGCGCCTATCAGCTGGTGCTGGCCGGTTTCGAGAAAACCCGCTGGATTTTCCTGCAACCGGTGCTGGTGTCGATGCTGTTGGTGATCGGCGTGTTGCTCGGCTGTGGCCTGACGTACGTCGAGTACCGCAAGAGCACCGAGATCATGAGCATCCTGCTGGGCCCGGCGACGGTAGCCCTGGCGGTGCCGCTTTACCTGAATCTGCGACGAATTCGCCAATTGTTCTGGCCGATTTTTACTACGCTGGTGGTGGGAGGCGTATTGGCCACCGGCCTGTGCGTGCTGTTGGGCTGGTGGTTTGGCGCCGAACACATGATGCTGATGACCATGGCACCCAAGTCCGTGACCTCACCGATTGCGATGCTGGTGGCCGAGCAGATCGGCGGCGTGGCGGCATTGGCGGCGGTGTTCGTGCTGATCACCGGGGTGATCGGCGCGATGATCGGTCCGGCGTATCTGTCACGGTTGGGCGTGCACAGCCCCGAAGCGCGCGGTATGGCGCTGGGCATGACCGCCCACGCCGTAGGTACGTCGGTGGCCTTGCAGGAAAGCGAAGAGACCGGCGCCTTTGCGGCGCTGGCCATGAGTCTGATGGGCGTGGCCACGGCGGTGTTCCTGCCGTTGGCCGTGTCGCTGGTTATTTAAGTCGGGTTTAAGGAAACCTTTATGAGTCTGGCGCTTTTCCCGCTCAATACCGTGCTGTTTCCCGGGTGCACCCTCGACCTGCAGCTGTTCGAGGCGCGTTACCTGGACATGATCAGCCGCTGCATGAAAAAGGGCGAAAGCTTTGGCGTGGTGTGCATCCTCGACGGCAAGGAAGTGGGGCTGGCGCCGGATGGCTATGCGTTGATTGGCTGCGAGGCGCTGATCCGCGACTTCAAGCAGCAGGACAATGGCCTGCTGGGGATTCGGGTCGAGGGTGGCCGGCGTTTCCGCGTGCGTGATGCCGGTGTGCAGAAGGACCAGTTGCTGGTGGCCGAGGTGCAATGGCTGCACGAGCATCCCGAGCAACCGCTGGAAGAGGAAGACGCTGACTTGCTGGCGTTGCTTCATGCCCTGGCCGAGCATCCGATGGTGGCGTCTTTGGATATGGGCACCCACGCCGATGGCCAGCAAGCCCTGGGCAATCAGTTGGCCTATCTGCTGCCCTTTACCGAGGCCGACAAGATCGACCTGTTGCAACTCGATGACCCGCAACAGCGCCTGGACGCGATCCAGTTGCTGCTGGATGAGTTGCAGGGCGAGCTGTTCACCTGACCCGCGAGTGTCACTCGGACTTGTCCTTCCCGGTCTTCAGATTTTCCGTGGTTGTCCTGATCCCGTTGCCTGAAATAGTTGGCAGTCACGTAACGATGATCAGGGGGAAAGGATGATTCGGCTTTCGCAATCGGAGCAAGTCGTGTGGGATGCGTTTTTTATGGCCGTCACCACGCAAATTCTTCATATGAACGACGGTCGCGGCGCGGAGTACATCGCCGAACGCGCCGCGGAGATGGCTGACGAAATGCTTCTGGAGCGGCGCGAGCGCAGCGTCGAACGCCGCGCTGCACCCCTGGATTGGCTGGGGCCTGCCTAGTAGGCATACCTCAGCAGCGCGTGGGAAGTGCCGGTAAACGCAATGAACCCGAGCACCGCGCCACACACCGGCAGGATCAGCCACCAGACTCTCGGCGGCATCGGTGGCAACAGGCTGCGGTGCTGGCTTAACGTCAGGCTGAAGGCGCACACCGTCATTGCCAGCAGGGTGCCGGCCAGGATGTCCGTCGGCCAGTGTGCACCCAGGTACACCCGGGAAATCGCGATGGTGGCGGCGGGAATGCAGCCAAGCACCAGCCAGGTCAGGCGCAGTCGTGTCGGTTGACCGCGACCGGCAAGCACTGCCAAGGCCAGGAAGAATGCAAACGAGCCGGACGCATGGCCGCTGGGCATGCTGAAGCTGGTGAGCGGGTCGGTCAGCACTTCGGGGCGCATCCGCGCAAAAAACAGCTTGGTCCCGGTATTGATCAGCGCCGCGCCCAGCAGGGTGGCGCCGACAAAGATTGCCTGGCGCCATTGCCGCGCCACCACCAGCAGGCCGGTCAGCACCGCGCTGGCGACAAACATCTTCTTGAACTCGCCGAGCTGGGTCACCATCACCATCGCCCGGTCGATCGCCGGGCCGCGGTGTTCCTGCACCAGTGCCATCAAGCCCTGGTCAAAGTCGTTGAGGTAGGGATAGCCGATAAACAACGCGATCAACAGTGTGCCGCCAATGCAGCCAATCCATAGGGTGGCGCGCCGATGGCCACGCAGGCTGCTGTTGAGGCTTACGCCGATCAACACTGCGAGACAGGCGGCGACAATCCCGGCCTCCGGCCAGAAGCCTTCGGGCAATGGCAGGCGGAAGGCCGCGCCGGTGGCCCAACCCGGCAACAGATACGCCACCGACCAACCTGCGCCGGCCAGCAGGCTCACGGCGGCAAAACGTGGGAAGGGCATGTCGCACATGCCCGCAACCATCGGCAACATTGGCCGCAGCGGGCCAATGAAGCGGCCTACCAACAGGCTGGCGATGCCGTACTTCTGGAAGTAAGCCTCGGCGCCGCTCATCCATTCCGGGTGATGCCGCAGGCCGGGAAGGCGCCGGATGTTCTGGTGGAAATGGCGACCGAGGAAGTAGGAAACAACATCGCCCAGCACGCCGCCGAGGAAGCCCAGCAACAGGGTTTCTCCCAGTGACAGTGCGCCGGTGCCGGCCAGGGCGGCGATGGCAAACAGCAATACCGTGCCAGGTACGATCAGGCCGGCAATGGCCAGGCACTCCACGCACGCCACGATAAACACCGCCACGGCCAGCCATTGCGGGTTCAGGGTCAGCCAGCCGGTAATGCTATCGAGCCATGGGCCCATACAATCAACTCCCTTTTGTAGATCGTCCTTGTGGGAGCCCGGCTTGCCGGCGATGGCGTCCTTGAGTCCGCTATCGCCGGGCAAGCCGGGCTCCTACAGGTTTATGTATGTTTTCAAATCAAAAAATAGTCGCGGCCTTCGACCTGGCCCCGGCGCAGCGGGTTCCGTGTGCAATACGGCGCATAACCGGCATCGACGAAGCGGTACATCAGGTGTTCATCGCGCCCACCGGGAATGCCCAGGCGGGTGGTCTGGATGATCTGCGCTGGCGCCAGCCCTACGTCTTCCACGTAGAGCAGTTCCTGGTCAAAGCGCTTGGCGTCCCACATCGGCACCTTCAAACCCAGCGCCTTGCACAGCAAGGTCTGGCCGGCGCACAGCTTTTGCGAGGGTCGTGGCCTGCCGCTGGCGTCCGGGTTATTCAGCAGCATCTGCGCCAGGCTGGCCGGGCCGGAGACTTCGTCGACCCACGGATAGGCTGATTTGATCAGCACCGCATTGCCCGGGCCGTGGGCGCTGAAGTTCAGCGAATCACCGCCGCGGGCGTAGTACATATAGATGTGCCCGCCATCCAGAAACAAAGCCTTACGCTTTTCTGTGTAGCCCAAGGACGCGTGGCTGCCTTTTTCGGCGAGGTAATACGCTTCGGTTTCGATAATTCGTGCCGACAGCCACAAATCACCAACACGATGGCGAATGACTTTTCCGAGCAATTCGCGTGCGAGCAGTTGCGCGTCACGGTCGAAAAAGCCGTCGGGCAGGGCGTTGGCGGGGATCAGCGGCGAGAAACTGGACATGGCGATCAAAGGTAATACGGCTAAATGTGACAGGATGATAACAACTCCAGCCTTAATTCCCGCTGAACGTCGGGTTTTTACAGTTCATTTCGACCATCCGCCCCTCACCGCTGTCCGTAGGACGGCGTCACAGCTATAATCTGCCGCTTTCCTCTTTGCCAAGACCCCACCAGACCATGACTGAGTCCGTTCTTGACTACATGACCCGCCTGGGTCGCGCTGCCCGTCAGGCCTCGCGGTTGATCGCCCGTGCGAGTACTGCGCAGAAGAACCGCGCCTTGCTGGCGGCCGCCGACGCTCTGGATGCTTCGCGCTCCGAGCTGAGCGCCGCCAATGAACAGGATTTGGCCAACGGTCGCGCCAATGGCCTGGAGCCTGCATTGCTGGATCGCCTGGCGCTGACGCCGGCGCGGATCGACGACATGATCGAAGGCTTGCGTCAGGTGGCCAAGCTGCCTGACCCCATCGGTGAAATCCGCGACATGCGCTACCTGCCCTCCGGCATTCAAGTCGGCAAGATGCGCGTACCCCTGGGCGTGATCGGCATCATCTATGAGTCACGCCCGAACGTGACCATCGACGCCGCGAGCCTGTGCCTCAAGTCGGGCAACGCCACCATCCTGCGGGGCGGTTCCGAGGCCATCAATTCCAACCGTGCCATCGCCGCGTGCATTCAGCAGGGCCTGGCCGTGGCTGAACTGCCGGCCGAAGTGGTGCAAGTGGTCGAGACCACTGACCGCGCTGCCGTTGGTGCGCTTATCACCATGCCTGAGTTCGTCGACGTGATCGTGCCACGGGGTGGCAAGAGCCTGATCGAACGCGTGAGCCGTGATGCCAAGGTGCCAGTTATCAAGCACCTGGATGGCGTCTGCCACGTGTTCATCGACATCGCCGCCGACCTCGACAAGGCGATCCGCATTGCCGACAACGCCAAGACTCACCGCTACGCCCCGTGCAACACCATGGAAACCCTGCTGGTGCACGTCGGCATTGCCGATCGCGTGCTGCCGCCGCTGGCTGCCATCTACCGCGACAAGGGCGTTGAACTGCGTGGTTGCGAGCGTACCCGGGCGATCCTCGGCAGCGACGTGATCGAGGCCACCGAGCAGGACTGGTACACCGAATACACGGCGCCGATCCTGTCGATCCGCATCGTCGACGACCTGGACCAGGCCATCGAACACATCAATCAATACGGCTCCAAGCACACCGACGCCATTGTCACCGAGCATTTCAGTGATGCCCGGCGTTTCCTCAACGAAGTGGATTCCGCTTCGGTGATGGTCAACGCCTCGACGCGCTTTGCCGACGGCTTCGAGTACGGCCTGGGGGCGGAGATCGGTATCTCCACCGACAAGCTCCACGCACGCGGCCCGGTTGGCCTGGAAGGGCTGACCAGCGAGAAGTACGTGGTGTTCGGTGACGGTCATGTGCGCACTTGATGGGTAAACGCATCGGGCTGCTCGGCGGCACCTTCGACCCCGTGCACATCGGCCATTTGCGCAGTGCACTGGAAGTCGCGGACGCCCTCGGGCTGGATGAACTGCGCCTGGCACCGAATGCCCGGCCGCCCCATCGCGATACGCCGCAGGTGTCTGCGCAGCAGCGCCTGGAGATGGTCCGCCTTGCTGTGGCCGGCATTGCACCGCTGGTGGTGGACGACCGCGAACTCAAGCGCGACAAACCGTCCTACACTGTCGACACCCTGGAACTGATGCGGGCCGAGTTGGCCGCGGATGACCAGTTATTTCTACTTTTGGGCTGGGACGCGTTTTGCGGCCTGCCCACTTGGCATCGCTGGGAAGAGTTGCTCCAGCATTGCCACATCCTGGTGCTGCAACGCCCGGATGCCGACGCAGAATCGCCGGATGCCTTGCGCAACCTGCTGGCGGCGCGGTCGGTAAGTGACCCTTTGGCCCTGACCGGGCCGAGCGGGAATATTGCATTCGTCTGGCAAACCCCGCTTGCGGTGTCTGCCACCCAGATCCGTCAACTGCTGGCCAGCGGGAAGTCGGTACGTTTCCTGGTGCCTGACGCGGTCCTGGCCTACATCGATGCGCACGGGCTTTACCGTGCGTCGAACTGAAAAGGCGCGCTTGAACGCACGAACAGTCGTGCAGCGAGCGCCCGAACATACGAGCAAAACGAGTTTTATATGACGAACAAAGACGTAAGCAAAGTTAAGCGCAAAGGCACGTTCAAGAGCGCTCCTCTGCCAGTAGAAGCCCACACCGGCCCTGAGCTGGCCGGCGAAGAGCTGGTGAAGGTTGCCGTGGCTGCCCTGGAAGACGTGAAGGCCCAGGACATCCAGGTCCTGGACGTGCGCGACAAGCAGAGCATCACCGACTTCATGATCATCGCCACCGGTACCTCCAACCGCCAGATCGGCGCGATGCTGGACAAGGTTCGCGAAGCGGTCAAAGCCCAGGGCGTCAAGCCATTGGGTGAAGAAGGCAAGGGCGACAGCGACTGGGTACTGCTGGACATGGACGACGTGATCGTTCACATGATGACCAGCAACGCCCGTCAGTTCTACGACCTGGAGCGTCTGTGGAAAGGCGCCGAGCAGAGCCGTGCCGCCGATGGCAAGCACCACAGCCCTGAAGTCGGCCACGCGCACTTCGACAAGCTCAACAAAGACCAGGAATAAGGAACGGCTGTGCGCCTGCGTCTGATCGCTGTCGGTTCACGCATGCCCAAGTGGGTGGAAGAAGGCTGGCATGAATATGCCAAGCGCCTGCCATCCGAATTGGCGCTGGAACTGGTGGAAATACCGCTCAATACCCGGGGCAAGAATGCCGACGTGGCCCGCTTTATCCGTCAGGAAGGCGAAGCCATGCTGGCCAAGGTCGGGCCCAACGAGCGGATCGTGACCCTCGAAGTGCACGGCAAGCCCTGGAGCACCGAGCAGTTGGCGGTGGAACTGGATCGCTGGCGCCTGGATTCGCGCACGGTCAACTTCATGGTCGGCGGCCCCGAGGGGCTGGCGCCGGAAGTGTGCGCGCGGGCGGACCAGCGCTGGTCGCTGTCGCCCCTGACACTGCCGCACCCGCTGGTAAGAATTCTGATCGGTGAACAGCTGTATCGCGCCTGGACAGTTCTGTCCGGGCACCCTTACCACAAATAATCTGCGCCCTGCCTGATGACCCAGCCGATCCGCATCAAGGACCACGAGAAAGACGCACGTCTTGTACGCGCGCGGGTGGTGTTTGGCGCGATTTTGGTGGTGGCATTGCTGGGGGTGCTGATTGCGCGCCTGTATTTCCTGCAGGTGATCCAGTACGACTATCACTCCACATTGTCGGAAAACAACCGGGTGCACGTGCAGCCGATTCCGCCGACCCGTGGGCTGATTTTCGACCGCAATGGCGTGGTGGTCGCGGATAACCGGCCCAGCTTCAGCCTGAGCATGACTCGCGAACGTTCCGGCGACTGGCAGCAGATCCTTGATGTGATCGTCGAGGTGCTGCAACTGACGCCGGAAGACCGGGTGATCTTCGAGAAACGCATGAAGCAGGGGCGCCGGCCGTTTGAGCCGGTGCCGATCCTGTTCGAGCTGACCGAAGAGCAGATCGCCCGGATCGCGGTGAACCAGTTCCGTCTACCGGGTGTGGAAGTGGTGGCGCAGTTGGTGCGGCACTACCCGCAAGGGGCGCACTTTGCGCATTCGGTCGGCTACATGGGCCGGATCAACGAGAAAGAGCTGAAGACCCTCGACCCGGTCAACTACAGCGGCACCCACCATATCGGCAAGACCGGCATCGAGCGTTTCTACGAGCCGGAACTGCACGGCCAGGTGGGGTACGAGGAAGTCGAGACCAACGCCCGTGGCCGCGTGCTGCGGGTGCTCAAGCGTACCGACCCGGTGCCCGGCAAGGACATCGTGCTGAGCCTGGACATCAAGTTGCAGGAAGCGGCGGAGATGGCCCTGGGCGGGCGTCGGGGTGCAGTGGTGGCACTGGATCCGAGCACTGGCGAAGTGCTGGCGATGGTCAGCCAGCCAAGTTTTGACCCGAACCTGTTTGTCACCGGGATCAGCTTCAAGGCCTACGCCGAGCTGCGTGATTCCATCGACCGGCCGCTGTTCAACCGCGTATTGCGCGGCCTGTATCCGCCGGGCTCGACCATCAAGCCGGCGGTGGCGATTGCCGGCCTGGACTCGGGCGTGGTCACGGCGTCGAGCCGGGTGTTCGACCCCGGCTACTACATGCTGCCCAACTACGATCACAAATACCGTAACTGGAACCGCACCGGCGACGGCTATGTGGACCTGGATACGGCGATCATGCGTTCCAACGACACCTACTTCTATGACCTGGCCCACAAGCTGGGGATTGATCGGCTGTCGGCCTACATGGGCAAGTTCGGCCTTGGTCAGAAAGTCTCCTTGGACATGTTCGAAGAATCCCCCGGCCTGATGCCGTCCCGCGAGTGGAAGCGTGCGACCCGGCGCCAGGCGTGGTTCCCGGGCGAAACCCTGATCCTGGGGATCGGCCAGGGCTACATGCAGGCCACGCCGCTGCAGCTGGCCCAGGCCACCGCGCTGGTGGCCAACAAGGGGGTGTGGAACCGTCCGCACCTGGCCAAGACCATCGAGGGTGAACGCCCGGTGGACGAAAACCCGATTCCCGACATTGTGCTGCGCGACCCGTCCGACTGGACCAAGGTCAACCACGGCATGCAGCAAGTGATGCACGGCGCCCGGGGTACCGCTCGTAAAGCGGCAGCCGGCGCGCAATACCGGATTGCCGGCAAGAGCGGTACGGCCCAGGTGGTCGCGATCAAGCAGGGCGAGAAATACGACCGCTCCAAGGTTCAGGAACGCCACCGTGACCACGCCTTGTTCGTCGGCTTTGCTCCGGCTGACAACCCGAAGATCGTCGTGGCGGTGATGGTCGAGAACGGTGAATCCGGTTCCGGCGTAGCAGCGCCTGTGGTGCGGCAGATCATGGATGCCTGGCTGTTGACCGAAGACGGCAAGCTCAAGCCCGAATATGGCGGCACCCCATCCAGTGTGGAGGCTACGGCCCTTGAAGAGTAATTTTGACCGCATCCTCTCCAGCGAGGATGTGATGCGCCGCCGCGCCACTTTGCTGCAGCGCATGCACATTGATGGCCCGTTGCTGATCCTGCTGCTGACCCTGGCCGCCGGCAGCCTGTTCGTGTTGTATTCGGCCAGTGGCAAGAACTGGGACTTGCTGATCAAACAGGCGTCGTCGTTTGGCCTGGGCCTGTTGTCGATGGTGGTGATCGCCCAGCTGGAGCCGCGCTTCATGGCGCGCTGGGTGCCGCTGGGGTATGTCGCCGGCGTGTTGCTGCTGGTGGTGGTGGATGTCATGGGTCACAACGCCATGGGCGCGACGCGCTGGATCAACATCCCGGGGGTGATTCGCTTCCAGCCGTCGGAATTCATGAAGATTTTGATGCCTGCGACCATCGCCTGGTACCTGTCAAAACGCACATTACCGCCGCAGCTCAAGCACGTGGGCATCAGCCTGATATTGATCGGGGTGCCGTTTATCCTGATCGTGCGCCAGCCCGACCTCGGCACTTCGCTGCTGATCCTGGCGGGCGGCGCGTTCGTGCTGTTCATGGGGGGGCTGCGCTGGCGCTGGATCCTCAGCGTGCTGGCCGCGGCCGTGCCGGTGGCCGTGGCCATGTGGTTCTTCTTCATGCACGACTACCAGAAGCAGCGAATCCTCACGTTCCTCGACCCGGAGAGCGATCCGCTGGGCACCGGCTGGAACATCATCCAGTCCAAGGCGGCCATCGGTTCCGGCGGCGTATTCGGCAAGGGCTGGCTGCTGGGCACCCAGTCGCACCTGGACTTTTTGCCGGAAAGCCACACCGACTTCATTATCGCGGTGATGGGCGAGGAGTTCGGCCTGGTGGGCATCTGCGCACTGTTGCTGATTTACTTGCTGCTGATCGGGCGCGGCCTGGTGATTACTGCCCAGGCGCAAACCTTGTTTGGCAAATTGCTCGCCGGTAGCCTCACCATGACGTTTTTTGTTTACGTTTTCGTCAACATCGGTATGGTCAGTGGCCTGTTGCCGGTGGTTGGGGTGCCGTTGCCGTTCATTAGCTACGGCGGAACTTCGCTGGTGACATTGCTGTCAGCGTTTGGGGTTTTGATGTCGATCCATACCCATCGTAAGTGGATCGCACAGGTTTGAATAAGGTGAAGATGTCAATGCAAGTAATGCGCGGCTGGGCTGCCCGGCACGTGTCCTGGATGGGCCTGTTGGGCCTGCTGGGAGCCGCTGTGCAGGAAGCGCAGGCCGGCGACTACGACGGTTCGCCCCAGGTCGCCGAGTTTGTCGGTGAGATGACCCGTGACTATGGTTTCGCCGGTGAACAGCTAATGGGCGTGTTCCGCGAGGCCCAGCGCAAGCAGGCGATTCTCGACGCCATCTCCCGGCCCGCCGAGCGCGTGAAGCAGTGGAAGGAATATCGCCCGATGTTCCTGACCGACGCCCGCGTGGCGCGGGGCGTGGACTTCTGGCGCCAGCACGAAGCGGTGCTGGCCCGCGCCGAGCAGGAATACGGCGTACCGGCCCAGGTGATCGTGGCAATCATCGGCATCGAAACCTTCTACGGCCGCAACACCGGCAGCTACCGGGTGATCGACGCCCTGTCGACCCTGGGCTTTGACTACCCGCCGCGCGCCGAATTTTTCCGCAAAGAGCTGCGCGAGTTCCTGTTGTTGGCCCGTGAAGAGCAGGTCGACCCGTTGACGCTCAAGGGTTCCTACGCCGGCGCCATGGGCTTGCCGCAGTTCATGCCGAGCAGCTTTCGCGCCTACGCCGTGGATTTTGACGGCGACGGCCATATCAATATCTGGAGCAACCCCGATGACGCTATCGGCAGCGTCGCCAGCTATTTCAAGCGTCACGGCTGGGTAGCCGGCGAGCCGGTGGTGATTCGCGCCGATGTGACCGGTGAGCGCGCCGATGAAGGCCTGACCCAGGGTATCGAGCCGGTCAAGACGGTCGGGGAGTTGCGGGCGCTGGGCTGGTCGAGTCAGAATGCGCCACGCGATGATATGCCGGTGACGGCGTTCCGCCTCGAAGGCGAAAATGGCCCCGAATACTGGATGGGCCTGAAGAATTTCTACGCAATCACGCGTTATAACCGCAGCGTGATGTACGCCATGGCCGTGCATCAACTGTCAGACATGCTGGTCCAAGCACGGGGCGTCAAGTAATGCCGGTATCACCGATGTACAAACCCCTGAAGCTGTTGGCGTACGCCGCATTGTCGTTATTGGTGGTCAGTTGCTCCACCAGTCGTGCACCGGTGCAAAAAACCGCTGGCACGGCGATCCGCTCCCAGCCGGGGCTGGATATCAACCGCGCCCACAAAGACGGCGCGCCGTGGTGGGATGTGGATGTTTCGAAGATCCCGGATGCCACGCCGACCCTGCACACCGGCCCTTACAAGGCCAACCCCTATACCGTGCTGGGCAAAAACTACTTCCCGCTGCAAGACTCCAAGACCTACGTGCAATCAGGTACGGCATCCTGGTACGGGACCAAGTTCCACGGCCAGAACACCGCCAACGGCGAAGTCTATGACTTGTACGGCATGAGCGCGGCGCACAAGACCCTGCCGCTGCCCAGCTATGTACGCGTGACCAACCTGGACAACAACCGCTCGGTAATCCTGCGGGTCAATGACCGTGGGCCGTTCTATTCGGACCGGATCATCGACTTGTCCTACGCCGCCGCCAAGAAACTCGGGTATGCCGAAATCGGCACCGCCCGGGTGAAGGTCGAAGGTATCGACCCGGCCCAGTACTGGGCCCAGCGTGGCAAGCCGGCGCCGTTGATGCTCAACGAACCGCAAACCCCGCAACCGCAAGTCACGGCCTCGGCCGGCAAGATCGAACAGTGGACCCCGCCGCCGGCGCAGCACGCCCCGGACACGGTCGTCATTCCGCATGCAGCACCGGGAGCCTCTACCGTGGGCGGCCAGTACCTGCAAGTCGGCGCTTTCGCCAACCCGGACGCGGCAGAGCTGCTAAGGTCCAAGCTCAGCGGGATGGTCAGCGCGCCAGTCTTTATCAGCTCTATTGTGCGTAACCAGCAGACCCTGCACCGTGTGCGCATGGGGCCGATCGGCTCGCCGAGTGAAGTTGCGCAAGTGCAGAACAGCGTGCGCCTGGCCAACCTGGGGCAACCCAGCGTGGTCACCGCCGAGTAAGCAGTACAAAGGATTGATGGCTCAGGCTCGCATGCGGGTTTGAGCCCTGGTTGTTGGCTCGTTGAACAATAAAAACCCAGGGGCAAGGGGTGGGCATGCAACCGAACACGCGACAGTCTGGCGACGGGCTGTCTGAATAGTTTTGCCCGCGAGGGCAAGTTTCCATAAGCAATTTCGAGAGACGGATGAACATCACCACCTTAGCCAAACGCACGTGCCTGCTTCTTTCGCTGATCATCACCCCGGCCGCCTGGGCGGTTGAAATGGTGCCAGCTTCCCCGCAACTGGCTGCCAAGGCCTGGGTCCTGATGGACGCCGCCAGCGGCAACGTGCTGGTGGAGAACAACGGTGACCAGCGCCTGCCCCCAGCCAGCCTGACCAAGCTGATGACCGCCTACATCGCGACCCTGGAAATCCGTCGCGGCCAGATCGGCGAAAACGATCCGGTGACCGTCAGCGAAAACGCCTGGCGCACCGGCGGTTCGCGGATGTTCATCAAGGTCGGCTCGCAAGTGACCGTCAGCGACCTGCTGCACGGCATCATCATCCAGTCGGGTAACGACGCCAGCGTAGCCCTGTCCGAGCACATCGCCGGCAGCGAAGATGCGTTCGCCGACATGATGAACAAAACCGTGGCCGACCTGGGCATGACCAACAGCCACTTCATGAACCCGACCGGCCTGCCGAACCCTGAGCACTACTCGTCGGCTCACGACATGGCGATCCTGGCTCGCGCGATCATTCGTGTCGACCCTGTGCACTACGCGATCTACTCCCAGAAAGAGTTCTTCTGGAACAACATCAAGCAGCCTAACCGCAACCTGTTGCTGTGGCGTGACAAGACTGTCGATGGCCTGAAAACCGGCCACACCGAAGAAGCCGGCTACTGCATGGTGTCGTCCGCTGTCCGTGACGGCCAGCGCCTGATTGCCGTGGTATTCGGTACCAACAGCGAGCAGGCCCGTGCGGCCGAGACGCAAAAGCTGCTGACCTATGGCTTCCGTTTCTTCGAAACCCAGACCTTCTACCAGAAAGGCACCGAGCTGGCTCAAGCCCCTGTATGGAAAGGCGCGACCCATCAAGTCAAGGCCGGCCTGGCTGAAGACCTGACCCTGACCATGCCTAAAGGCCAGCTCAAGAAGCTGGTGGCCAGCATGACCATGAACCCGCAACTGGTCGCACCGATCGCCAAGGGCGATGTGATTGGTAAAGTCGAAGTGAAGCTGGACGACAAGGTGGTGCACAGCGCCGATCTGATCGCTCTGGACGCCGTCGACGAAGGTGGTATCTTCCGACGCGTGTGGGATAGCATCCGTCTATTCTTCTACAGCTTGTTCAACTGATAGTGTGCACCTGCATGACCCCGCGCTGATCCGGCGCGGGGTTATGCCCGTCGCCACGGCTTACGCTTACGAGGCCGTTACGCCATGACCGATACCGAAGTAAAGGCGCCAAAGATCGAATTCCCAAACGTGGACTATCCCGTCAAGGTGATCAGCGATACGGGCGTGGGCAACAAGGACAAGATCATCGAGATCGTCAAGAAACACGCAACGATCAACCATGACCGTGTGGATGAGCGTCAAAGCACCAACGGCAAGTACACCACTATTCAGTTGCACATCGTGGCGACTGACCAGGACCAGCTCTACAACATCAACAGCGAACTGCGGGCTACCGGCTTCGTGCACATGGTGTTGTGATGTCACAGACCCTGGGCTTTCGCGAGCTCGGCCAAATGGCTTACGAACCGGTGTGGCACGCCATGCAGCGGTTCACCAACGAGCGCGGCACTGAAGCCCCGGATGAAATCTGGCTGGTGGAGCACCCGCCGGTTTTCACCCAGGGCCAGGCCGGCAAGGCCGAGCATTTGCTGCTGCCGGGAGAAATCCCGGTGGTGCAGGTCGACCGCGGCGGGCAGGTGACTTACCATGGCCCAGGTCAATTGGTGGCTTATCTGTTGCTGGACGTGCGCAGGCTGGGTTTTGGCGTACGTGAGCTGGTCAGTCGCATGGAGTCATGCCTGATCGAGCTGCTGGCCAGCTACGGTGTGACCGCGGCGGCCAAGCCGGATGCACCGGGGGTTTATGTTGATGGCGCGAAAATCGCTTCCCTGGGCTTGCGGATTCGCCACGGTTGTTCCTTTCATGGCCTGGCCTTGAATGTGGACATGGACCTGGCGCCGTTTCGACGGATCAATCCCTGCGGCTACGCCGGTTTGGCGATGACCCAGTTGAGCGATCACGCAACACCACTAGAATTTGCCGAGGTAAGTGCCCGGCTGCGCGCGCAGCTCGTCAAACACCTCGACTATGCTGAGCAGACGACCCTAACGGGCGGAATCGACTGATTATGACTACTGATGCAGTGCAAACCATGATCCCGACGCTGGATGTTACCGAGCGTCCGGCCCCGCGTGCCAAGGTAGAAGCCGGCGTCAAGCTGCGCGGCGCCGAGAAGGTTGCACGCATCCCGGTGAAGATCATTCCGACCACCGAACTGCCGAAAAAGCCTGACTGGATTCGCGTGCGTATCCCGGTTTCGCCGGAAGTCGACCGCATCAAGGCCCTGCTGCGCAAACACAAGCTGCACAGCGTGTGCGAAGAGGCGTCCTGCCCGAACCTGGGCGAGTGCTTCTCCGGTGGCACCGCGACCTTCATGATCATGGGTGACATCTGCACCCGTCGTTGCCCGTTCTGCGACGTTGGCCACGGCCGGCCGAAGCCACTGGACGTCAACGAGCCGGAAAGCCTGGCCATCGCTATCGCCGACCTGAAACTCAAGTATGTCGTGATTACCTCGGTAGACCGCGACGACCTGCGTGACGGCGGTGCCCAGCACTTTGCCGACTGTATCCGCGAGATCCGCAAGCTGTCGCCGAACGTGATGCTCGAGACCCTGGTGCCGGACTACCGTGGCCGTATGGACGTGGCGCTGGAAATCACCGCCGCCGAGCCGCCGGATGTGTTCAACCACAACCTGGAAACCGTACCGCGCCTGTACAAGGCTGCGCGCCCGGGTTCGGACTACCAGTGGTCGCTGACCCTGCTGCAGAAGTTCAAGCAGATGATGCCGCACATTCCGACCAAATCCGGCCTGATGCTGGGCCTGGGCGAAACCGACGAAGAAGTCATCGAAGTCATGAAGCGCATGCGCGAACACGACATCGACATGCTGACCCTCGGCCAGTACCTGCAGCCGTCCCGCAGCCACTTGCCGGTACAGCGCTTCGTGCACCCGGATGTGTTCGCCTGGTTTGCCGAAGAAGGCTACAAGATGGGCTTCAAGAACGTCGCTTCCGGCCCGCTGGTACGTTCCTCGTACCACGCCGACGAGCAGGCGAAACTGGTCAAGGCCAGCCTAGTGTCCTGATACGCGGAACGCCGGACACTGCAGGACCCATGTGGGAGCCGGCTTGAGTGGGAGCGGGCTTGTTCGCGAATGCGTTGGATCAGTTGACCTGTCCGGTGACTGACTGACCGTCTTCGCGAGCAAGCCCGCTCCCCCCCAGGCCCGCTCCCACATTTGCTACTGACTCTTCCTCTTCTGTTTGCAACCATTGCTGTTTAGAGTGCCTTGGGCAATCCACACGAGGAGAACCATGGATGACGACTCAATTGACCACTTGTGCGGTACCTGCGCTGCGCGCCGAAGGCGTGATCGGGCTGATTGCCCCTGCCGGGCCGGCCGAGCTGGATATCGACACGGCCACGCAATGGATGCGCGCCCGGGGCTACACACTGCGGATCTTTCCGGGCGTGAGCCAGTGTGATGGCTATCTGGCCGGCAGTGATGAGGTACGCCTTGATGACCTGCACGCGGCGTTCGCCGACTCGACCATCGACGCGATTTTCTGCCTGCGCGGCGGCTACGGCACGCCACGCCTGCTGGACCGCCTGGACTTTGACCTGCTCCGGGCCAACCCCAAGCCATTCGTAGGCTACAGCGATATCACCGCCCTGCACCTGGCGATCAACCGGTACGCCGGTTTCGTCACCTTCCATGGTCCGATGTTCAACGCTGACCTGTTAGGTGAAAAGCAACAGCCTACCGAGTCGTCGCTGTTCAGCATGCTGCGTGGGCAAGTGAAAGCCGGTAGCCAGCTGGCTCACCCTGTGGCCTACCCGCTGACCACCGTCGAGCCAGGCATCGCCTGTGGGCGGCTGCTGGGCGGCAATCTATCGATGATCGCAGCAGTGATGGGCACGGCTTACGAGATTGATGCCGAGGGCATCATTCTGTTTATCGAAGATGTGAACGAGCCGTTGTACCGCATTGACCGGTTGCTCACCCATTTGCGCCTGGCGGGCAAGCTGGCCCAGGTGGCGGGCGTGGTGGTGGGGGATGTGGCTGGGGTTGATAGCCTTGCGCTTGAGCGCTTGCTGAAGCAGACCTTCGAGCCGTTGTGCATTCCTGTGCTGTCCGGCTGGCGCAGCGGGCACTGCAACCCGAACCTGACCTTGCCGTTGGGCGCCAGGGTGCGGCTGGATGCGGGGGAGAAGCGGTTGGTGTTGGAGCAGGATGTGGTGTTTAAGGCCTGAACTTTGTAGCGCCGATAAAGGCCTCTTCGCGAGCAAGCCCGCTCCCACATTTCGATCGCGTTCCTTCAGGAAGTGCACGGTCAAAATGTGGGAGCGGGCTTGCTCGCGAATGCGGTAGCAGCCATACGCCGATCTATCGGCTTTGCAGCGACTCCAGCAACTTCACCGTCGGATACCCATCCGCCGGCCAGCCCAGGGACTGCTGCGCGGCACGAATCGCCTTGCGGGTATTCGCACCGATGATCCCGTCCGGGTTGCCTGCGTCGTAACCATTGGCACTGAGCACCGTCTGCAAGTCAATTCGCTGCGAGCGAGTCAACGGCAGCTCATCTTTCGGCCAGCTCCCACGAATCAAGCCACCGCCCCCGAAGCGTTCCGACAACAAGCCAACTGCCAACGCGTAGGACGACGAGTTGTTGTACTTGAGGATCGCGCGGAAGTTATCCAGCACCAGGAACGCCGGGCCACGATAGCCGGCCGGCAGCAACAGGGCGGCGGAAAGCTGGTCGACGTTGGCCGGGACACTGGCGCCCGGCGGCACCTGGATTCCCAGTTTCAGCCACTCGCCAACGGTCTTGCGTACGCTGCCATCGGCCAGGGCGTAATCAAAATTCAACGGCAGTTGCTGCACCTCGAAGCCCCAGGGCTGGCCTTTCTGCCAGCCGGAGCTTTGCAGGTAGTGCGCGGTGGAGGCGAGGGCGTCGGCCGGGCTGTTCCAGATATCGCGGCGGCCGTCACCGTCGAAGTCTACGGCGTGGGTGTTATAGGTGGTCGGGATGAACTGGGTCTGGCCCATGGCCCCGGCCCAGGAGCCTTTCATCTGGTCGGCGGCGATATCGCCATGCTGGATGATTTGCAGCGCCGCCAGCAGCTGCGCCTGGGCGAAGGCCGGGCGACGGCCTTCATAGGCCAGGGTCGCCAGTGAGCGGATCACCGAGTTGTTGCCCTGGAACTGGCCGAAGTTACTCTCCATGCCCCACACCGAGACCAGCGCCTGGCGGTCGACGCCGTAACGGTCCTCAATGCGTTGCAGAATGTCGGCGTACTTCACCAGCAGCGACTGGCCATTGCGCACCCGCAGCGGCGACAGCGCGCCATCGAGATATTCCCATACCGGCCGGGAGAACTCCGGCTGGCTGCGGTCGGCGCGGATCACCGCCATGTCGGGTACGACATTGGCAAAGGCCGTGTCGAAAACCTGCGGCGTGATACCGGCCTTCAAGGCTTCCACGCGAAACCCCGCCTGCCATTCGGCAAAGGTCTGGGTCGGCTGGATATCAAGATTGTCTGCCACCAGTGGCGCAACGACGGCAGGCGCAGCTACCGGTGCAGTCTGGAGCGGGGGCAGGGGTTGGGCATCGGCAGCGGTGGGTTTTTCCGCGCAGGCGACTAACAGAATGAGGCTGGAGGCAGCGATCAGTTGGCGAAGGTGCCAACGACGGGAAAGACTAGAGGGCATGCACAGGTCCAGGGAATACGAATCAGGTACAGACCTTATCATGCCGGAGGGGCGCTTGCCTTCAGGCAGCCAGAAAGTAAGAAGCCTCCCAGCTATTAGACTGGAAGGCTTCACGGCGGTAGCTGCCTTTGCCTTTGCCGGCTCGTTCCTTGCGACTGCGGAACAACGGCTGGGCGATGATGGATTTGGCCTTGTTGGGGCCATGCTTGGATGGCTTTTTGCTCATGATGGGTACTCTCTGGCAGGTTGATGATGCGGTGCGAATCATCTGCCGAAGTTTGGATTCTGTCCAGCCCAGCGATACGTAGGACTATTCAGCAGGCAGCGCCAAGCGCTGTCCTGACATCAAAAGTGACAAACGACTCAGGCTCATCCACGGCGATCCAGCCGCCTGGCCCTTGATCTGCGCGTCAATGCGCTGGGCCTCCAGCAGCAATTGCGCCCAGCGTTGCGCCGAGTGCCGTTGCAGGGCTTTGCTGATCAGTGGTTTGCGCTTGTCCCATACCGGTGGCCGCGCCTGGCTGAAGGCCTTGTCCAGTGGGATGCCCTGGCTATACTGCAGGGCAATATTGGCCAGCAGCCGTAATTCTCGCGCCAGGGCCCAGAGAATCACCGGCGGCTCGACGCCTTCGCCGCGCAGCCCTTCGAGCATGCGCAGGGCGTGGGTGGGTTCGCCGTTGAGGATCGCATCCACCAGGCCAAATACGTCAAAGCGCGCGCTGTCCGCCACGGCGCCTTGCACGGTTTCGACGGTGATCTGGCCACCCTCGGCCATCAGCTTGAGCTTTTCGATTTCCTGGGCGGCGGCCAACAGGTTGCCTTCCACCCGCGCCGCGATCAGCTCCACCGCATCCTGGCTGGCACTCAGCCCTGATTGCGACAGGCGCTGACGAATCCACTGCGGCAGTTGGCTGCTGTCCACCGGCCAGATCTGTATGAACTGAGTCTGGCCACCTTCCACCAGCGCCTTGCCCCACTTGGTTTTCTGCGCACTGCCATCAAGCTTGGGCAGGCTGATCAGCAGCAGCGTGTCTTCGGCAGGGCGTGCGCAGTATTCCATCAACGCTGCCGCGCCTTTGTCGCCGGGCTTGCCCGAAGGCAGGCGCAGTTCCAGCAGGCGTTTTTCGGCGAACAGCGACATGCTCGCCCCGGCTTGCAGCAGCGTACCCCAGTCGAAACTGGCGTCGGCGCTGAATACCTGGCGTTCATCGAAGCCCTGTTGGCGGGCGGCGGTGCGAATTGCGTCCGCAGCCTCCTGGCACAGCAGCGGGTCATCACCGCTGACGATGTAGACGGGCGCAAGGCTGCCTTGCAGGTGCTTGGCGAGTTGGGCGGGGGCGAGTTTCATAGGCAGGGCGAACGGGGCGCCTGGGGCGCCCCGTCTGGCTTACTCGACAGGAACTTCGACAGGCGACTGTTTAGGTTGGCTGTCTTCATACTCTTGCGCCGCTTTCAGCGCATCGGCATCTGCCTTGGCCTTGGCATCCGCGGTTTGCTGCAGCTTATCCAGTTGCTCCGGCGTGATCAGTTGCAGGCGCAGGACCATGCGCTGCACCAGTTCGCGACGCATTTCCTTGCGCACCTGGATGGTTTCGGAGTCCGAACCCACCAGGTTGTTGCCGTCGTGGCTCACGACTTTCTGTATCTGGATCTTGTCGCCCATCAGCGGCAGGTGGTCATGGCCCTGGATTTCGAAGAAGAGCGTGGTGCTCAGCTCAATGTCCGAAGCACGCCCGGCGCTGGCGTAGCTGAGGCTGCGCTGCTCTTCTTTTTCATCCACCAGGTTCAGTTTGTAAGCCGCGCCTGAATAGACTTTGACGCCACTGTTTTCCAGGACCTGGCGCAGCTGTTGCACGGTCTCGCCGTAGGAGTTGCGGGCGGTGACGTCCAGTTCCTTGATCGCCAGTTCGGTGGTGCCGGTGCCGCGCAGCTGGAAGCCGCAAGCGCTCAGCAGCACGGCAAGGCCCATAACCAGCAGATTGCGTTTGATCATTTTGATGCTCCCCTTGAAACCATATGGGCCTTATCGAGGCCCTGGAGGTTTTGTTCGGCGCCAAGGTTATTCCCTCGGCGCCCGATCCGATTAGCTAGCGACGATATTGACCAGTTTGCCGGGCACCACGATCACTTTGCGGATCGTCAGGCCTTCGGTGAAGCGCAGCACGTTCTCATTGATACGGGCGGCGGCTTCGACGTCTTCACGGCTGGCGCTGGCCGGCATGTCGATCTGGCCACGCAGCTTGCCGTTGACCTGAATCACCAGTTGCAGCGTGTCCTGTACCAGGGCGCTGTCATCCTGTGCCGGCCAGCCGGCATCGATGACGGCACCGCTGTGGCCCAACTGGTTCCACAGTTCGTGGCTGATGTGCGGCGTGATCGGCGCCAGCAGCAGGGTGACCGTTTCCAGGCCTTCCTGTACCAGTGCGCGGTCCTGTTCGGTGGCCTGCGGCGCTTTCTCCAGCACGTTCATCAGCGTCATCACCTGGGCGATGGCGGTGTTGAATTTGTGGTGCTGGCCCACGTCCTGGCTGGCGTGCTTGATGGCCAGGTGGGTGCTGCGGCGAATGACTTTTTGCTCATCGCTCAGGGCCGCCACGTCCAGCTTGCCCGGCAAGCCTTGGCTGACATGGGCGTGCGCCAGGCGCCAGACGCGCTTGAGGAAGCGATGCGAACCTTCGACGCCGGAGTCCGACCATTCCGCGCTCATGTCAGGCGGCGAGGCGAACATCATGAACAGGCGGCAGGTGTCCGCGCCGAACTGGTCGATCATCGACTGTGGGTCGACGCCGTTGTTCTTCGACTTGGCCATCTTCTCGGTGCCGCCGATTTCCACCGGCAGGCCGTCGGATTTCAGCTTGGCGCTGATCACCTTGGCCTTGCTGTCACGCTCCAGCTCGACATCTGCCGGGTTGAACCAGGTGTAGGCGCCATTGGCTTCGCGGCGGTAATAAGTCTCGGCAATCACCATGCCCTGGGTCAGCAGGTTCTTGAACGGCTCGTCGGAACTCACCAGGCCTTCATCACGCATCAGCTTGTGGAAGAAGCGCGCGTACAGCAGGTGAAGGATGGCGTGTTCGATACCGCCGATGTACTGGTCTACCGGCAGCCAGTGGTCGGCCGCGGATTTTTCCACCAGGCCGCCTTCATAGTGCGGCGAGGCGTAGCGGGCGTAGTACCACGAAGACTCCACGAAGGTGTCCATGGTGTCGGTTTCGCGTTTGGCCGGGGCACCGCAGTTCGGGCAGGTGCACTCGTAGAATTCGGGCATGCGCGCCAATGGCGAGCCAGCACCGTCCGGCACCACGTCTTCGGGCAATACGACCGGCAGTTGGTCTTCCGGTACCGGCACGTCACCGCAGGTTTCGCAGTGGATGATCGGGATCGGGCAGCCCCAGTAGCGCTGGCGGCTGATGCCCCAGTCACGCAGGCGGAACTGGGTGCGCGAGGCACCGAGGTTTTTCTTGATCAGCGCGACTTCGATGGCGTCGAAGGCGCCTTCGAAATCCAGGCCGTCGAACTCGCCGGAATTGATCAGTGTGCCGTGTTCGTTGTACGCGTCCTGCCACGGAGCCGGGTTGGTGTCGCCCGAACTGGTGCGCACCACGGACTTGATCGGCAGGTTGTACTTGACGGCAAATTCGAAATCGCGCTCGTCGTGGGCCGGCACAGCCATTACTGCGCCATCACCGTAGTGCATCAGCACGTAGTTGGCGACCCACACCGGCAGCTTCTCGCCGGTCAATGGGTGCTCGACGAACAACGAGGTCGGCAGGCCCTTTTTCTCCTGGGTGGCGACGTCGGCTTCGGCGACGCTGCCGCCCTTGCATTCGGCGATGAACGCCTGCAGCTCAGGGTTGTTCTGTGCGGCCTGGGTGGCCAGCGGGTGTTCGGCGGCCACGGCGACGTAGGTCGCGCCCATCAGGGTGTCCGGACGGGTGGTGAAGACTTTCAGTACACCTTCTGCGCCGATGGAGTCGACGTTGTAGGGGAACTGCACTTCCATGCCACGGGACTTGCCGATCCAGTTGCGTTGCATGGTCTTGACCTGCTCGGGCCAGCCCGGCAAATCGTCGAGGCTCGACAGGAGTTCATCCGCGTAGGCGGTGATCTTGAAGTAGTACATCGGGATTTCGCGCTTTTCGATCAGCGCGCCGGAACGCCAGCCGCGGCCGTCGATCACTTGTTCGTTGGCCAGTACGGTCTGGTCCACCGGGTCCCAGTTCACGGTGCCGCTCTTCTTGTAGATCACGCCTTTTTCGAACAGGCGAGTGAACAGCCATTGTTCCCAGCGGTAGTAATCAGGCTTGCAGGTGGTCACCTCGCGGGACCAGTCCACCGCCAGGCCCAGGCTGCGCAGCTGGGTCTTCATGTAGGCGATGTTTTCGTAGGTCCACTTGGCGGGCGCTACGTTGTTCTTCATCGCGGCGTTTTCCGCCGGCATGCCGAAGGCGTCCCAACCCATGGGTTGCAGGACGTTCTTGCCCAGCATGCGCTGGTAGCGGGAGATGACGTCGCCGATGGTGTAGTTGCGCACATGCCCCATGTGTAGCTTGCCGCTGGGGTAAGGGAACATCGATAGGCAATAGAAAGTCTCCTTGCCTGGCTGTTCACTGACTTCAAAGGACTTTTGCTCATCCCAGAACGACTGGGCGGCATTTTCTATTTCACGGGGCTGATATTGTTCGTGCATGGCTACTTTTGAACTGAATAGGGGTGGCCTAATCCTCTTCGGTGCAACGTTCAGGTTGATCGACACCAAAAAGCGGCGCGTCCGTGCCCAAACCCTGCGGGAAGTGGAGTTACAGGAAGCGCCGTAGCATACATGACCCCACTCTATCGAGGGAAACCCTGATTGCGCCGCCGAGGCCGTTGGTCGCGGCGCCAGGCAGGCAGGGCAAGCAGGACTACGCTGTTTAGTGGGGAGTGAGTCTTATCTTCAATGAGGTGAGGGATGGTTGATTCGCAGCGAACTTTAACGAAACCGCAGGTGTACGAAGGACTGATCGACCGTTTGGGTCGAGCACTGGATGCAGCAAAAACCGCAGGCCGATTGTGTGATGAACGGCCTCTGGAGTTGGAACTGCGTGGCTTGAGCCAGGCAGAGCTGGACGTGATCAGGGTGTATCTGGAATTGAATGAGCATCGCGCGTCCCATGGCATGGCCTCCCCGCCAGCCCAGGAGTTTTCGCGATCGGCCAAGGTGGTATGGCTCAAGGATTTTTCGGCCGGTCGCAGCCCGGAAAAACTCCGGTCCGTGCGTTTCAAGTGAAGTACCGCGTTAGTGATCTGTAGCCTTCTCAGCGTCTGTTCCTGTAAAGATTGTCGCTTAACCCCGTTACACCTTAGGCTTCGGGCATCTTTGGAGATGCCCGATGCCTATTCGCTATTTCATTAAACAATTGTTGTTGCCGCCCGGCATCCTGTTGCTGTTGCTGGCCCTTGCCTGGTGGTTTCGTCGCAGCCGACCGCGGCTGGCGGCCGTGTGCTTTGCCCTGGGGTTTGGCGGGATGTGGCTGATGAGCCTGCCGGTGGCGGTTCAATGGGGCGCAAAGGCCCTGGAGACCGAGCCGCCTCTGGCCCGTGATGAATGGGCGACCCTGGCGCAGCGGGCTGATGCCATCGTGGTGTTGGGCTCGGGGCGTGAGCGCGGGGATCCGGCGTGGGGCTCCGATCAGCCGACGGGTATCGGCCTTGAGCGCCAGCGCTATGCAGCCCGCCTGGCCAAGGCTTCGGGCTTGCCGGTGCTGACCACCGGCGGCTTGCACTACGGCACACCGCCCAGCGAGGCGGAGTTGATGGCGGTATCGATGCAGGATGACTTTGGCGTGAGCGTGCGCTGGAAGGAAGAGCGCAGCCGTACCACGTGGGAAAACGCGCAGATGAGTGCCGAGATTCTGCTGCCGCAGGGGATCAAGCGTGTGGTGGTCGTGACTCAGGCCTGGCATATGCCGCGCTCGCGCTGGAGCTTCGAAAAGGCCGGGTTCACGGTTGTTCCGGCGCCAGTGGGGTTTCTTGGTTTGGACAATGCCCGGCCATTGGGTGGCTGGATGCCGGAGTTCAAGTCGGTATGGCAGAGCGGGCAGTTGCTGAATGAAGCGGTGGGGCAGGTGGGTTACCGGATGTTTTACAGGTAATACCGCAGGTCAAATGTGGGAGCGGGCTTGCTCGCGAATGCAGTGTGTCAGTCACTGGTGCTTTAACTGACAGATCGCATTCGCGAGCAAGCCCGCTCCCACATTGTCGTCCGAGTATTTCTTTTAAACCGTTTTGGACATCCGGCCCGCTAACAGCGCCCAGCCAAACAGGCCAAGGCACAGGATGATCAACGGCCAGGAACGCCATTCCAGGTAAGGCGTGAGGTTGTGCATCGGCACGACCTCGCCGTAGAGAATCCCGCGTTCAAACTGCGGGATCTGCACGGTGATCTGCCCGTACGGGTTGATCAGGCCAGTGACGCCGTTGTTGGTGGCGCGGATCATCCAGCGCCCGGCTTCCAGGGCGCGCATCTGGGCCATCTGCAAATGTTGCAGCGGGCCGATGGAGCGGCCGAACCAGGTGTCGTTGCTGATGGTCAGCAACAAATCGCTGCGGGCCGACAGGCCGGCGGCGAACTCCGGGTACACCACTTCATAGCAAATGAACGGCGCAATCTGATAGCCCTTGGCTTGCAGCAAAGCCTGGTCGGACGGCCCGCGGGCGAAGTCCGACATCGGCAGGTCAAAGAACGCGATCAAGCCGCGCAACATGTCCTGCAGCGGCACGTACTCGCCAAACGGCACCAGCTTCTGCTTCAGGTAGGTGCCGTCGCCTTCGCCCACCACCGTGATGCCGTTGAAGAAGCGCTTGTGGTGATGCACTTCCTGGCGGATCGGTACACCGGTGATCAGCGCAGTGTGCCGGTCAGCGGCGAACTTGCCCATCATGCCCAGGTAACCCTCCACGGATTCCTTGAGCACCGGCACGGCGGTTTCCGGCCATACCAGAAGGTCGACAGGCTTGGAGCTGAAGCTCATGTCGCGGTACAGCGTGAGCTGCGCATTCAACTGCTCGGGGTCCCACTTCATGCTTTGTTCGACGTTGCCCTGGACGGCGGCCACGGTCAGCGGCGCGCCGGCGGGGGTGGTCCATGCATGATGCTTGAGTGCCAGGCCGATGGCCCATGGCGCCACCAACAACAGCAAGCCGGCACCGATGAACAGGTTGCGCTTAGCCGCCAGCAGACGCGGCAGGTTGCAGATCAGTGCGGCGGTCAGCGCCAGGGCAAAGGATATCAGCCACATCCCGCCCAGCGGCGCGAGGCCGGTGAGAGGACCGTCGAGCTGGCTGTAACCGGAATAGAGCCAGGGAAAACCGGTGAGGAACCAGCCGCGAAACGCTTCCTGGCCAACCCACAAGGCCGCGAAGGCCAGGGCATCGGCCAGTGGCGCTTCGTTGCGGCGCAGCCAGCGCGCCCACAGCCAGGCGGGCAGGGCAAAGAACCAGGCAATGGCCGCCGTAAACGCCAGCATCAGCATGCCCGCCAGCAACACCGAAGCGCCGCCGAAGTGGTGGATGCTGTAGTAGATCCAGCTGGTACCGGCGCCAAACAGGCCGAAACCGAAACACCAGCCGCGCCACAAGGCCTGGCGCGGTGTCAGTTCACGCAATCCCGCATAAAAGAACCCGGCCGCCACCAGCGCAAACGGCCAGAGGTCGAACGGCGCCAGCGCCAGGGTGGTGATGGCGCCGGCCACCACGGCCAGCAAGTTACCGGGCCAGCCGGGTGCAATCATACGGCGCATGTCAGTCCTTAGCGGGCAATAGGTGTCAAACGGATCAAGTGAATACGGCGGCTGTCGGCATTCAGGATGCGGAAGCGATAGGCACCGATTTCCGTGGTCTCGTTACGCTTGGGCAGGTGCCCGAACGCACTCATCACCAGGCCGCCAACCGTGTCGAATTCATCGTCGGAGAATTCGCTGTCGAAGAACTCGTTGAAGTTCTCGATCGGCGTCAGGGCCTTGACCAGGAAATCACCGCTGGGCAGCGGCTTGATGTAGCTGTCTTCTTCGACGTCGTGCTCGTCTTCGATGTCGCCGACGATCTGTTCCAGCACGTCTTCGATGGTCACCAAACCCGCTACACCGCCGTACTCGTCAATCACGATGGCCATGTGATTGTGGTTCGCACGAAATTCGCGCAACAGCACATTCAGGCGCTTGGATTCAGGGACGAAGGTGGCAGGACGCAGCAGGTCCTTGATGTTGAAGCTGTCGCCGTTCTCCTTGAGGATCAGCGGCAGCAGGTCCTTGGCCAGCAGGACGCCCATGACGTCGTCATGGCTTTCGCCGATCACCGGGTAGCGCGAGTGCGCCGAGTCGATCACGGCCGGGAGGAATTCCCGTGGGGTCTGGGTCGCCTTGATGCTGACCATCTGCGAGCGCGGAACCATGATGTCCCGTACTTGCAAGTCAGCGACCTGGATGGCGCCTTCGACGATGGCCAGCGCTTCGCTGTCCAGCAACTTGTTCTGATGCGCCTCGCGCAGCAGCTCCAGCAGCTCCTGGCGGTTTTTCGGCTCGTGGGCAAAGGCCTGGGTGAGTTTCCCCAGCCATGACTTTTGCCCGTTGCTCGATCGGTCTTCGCTCATAGCGATTACTCTAAATCCTTTATTGTTTCAGTTAGGTGTAGTTGCAATTTCGTCGTCTGCATACGGGTCACGATGACCCAGTTCTGCAAGCAACGTTCGTTCCAGTGCTTCCATTTCTTCGGCTTCGTCATCGTCTATATGGTCGTAACCCAAGAGATGCAAGCAGCCGTGGATGACTAGATGGGCCCAATGGGCCTCAAGTTCCTTGCCCTGTTCCTTTGCTTCACGCTCGACCACTTCGACGCAGATCACCAGGTCGCCCAGCAACGGGATATCCAGCAGCTCATCGGGTACGTCGGCGGGAAACGACAGCACGTTGGTCGCGTAGTCTTTTTGTCGCCAGGTGTGATTCAGTTCACGGCCTTCGGGCTCGTCCACCAGGCGAATGGTCAGCTCCGAGTCGGCGGTGCGCTGGCGCAGGGCCAGGGTGCACCACTGGCGGAACTGTTCTTCGCTGGGGGCGGGCGCTTCGGTGGCCAGCTGCAGGTCAAGCTCAAGCATCGCGGCGAGTGTCCTTGGCCGGTTGGTCGTCGCGGTGTTCGAAGCGCTCGTAGGCTTCGACAATGCGCTGCACCAACGGGTGACGTACCACGTCTTTGGGCATGAAGTGCGTGAAGCTGATCCCCGGCACGTCCTTGAGTACGTCGATCACCTGGGCCAGGCCCGACTTGGTGCCTTTGGGCAGGTCGACCTGGGTGACGTCGCCGGTGATCACGGCGGTGGAGCCGAAACCGATCCGGGTCAGGAACATCTTCATCTGCTCAACGGTGGTGTTCTGGCTTTCGTCGAGAATGATGAAGCTGTTGTTCAGCGTACGGCCACGCATGTAGGCCAGCGGGGCGATCTCGATCACCTGGCGCTCGATCAGCTTGGCCACGTATTCGAAGCCGAGCATCTCGTAGAGCGCGTCGTAGAGCGGGCGCAGGTACGGGTCGATCTTCTGGGCCAGGTCGCCGGGCAAAAAGCCCAGCTTCTCGCCGGCTTCCACCGCCGGACGCACCAGCAGGATGCGTCGCACCTGCTCGCGCTCCAGGGCGTCGACCGCGCAGGCCACGGCCAGGTAGGTCTTGCCGGTACCGGCAGGGCCGATGCCGAAGTTGATGTCGTTGCCCAGGATCTCTTTGACGTAGCGCTGCTGGTTCAAGCCGCGAGGGCGAATCATGCCTTTCTTGGTGCGCAACGCGACGCTGGCTTCGGCTACCGGGTTATTGGCCAGGTCCTCCACGGCGGATTCCTGCAGGTACAGGTGCACCGTTTCCGGCGACAGCTCGCTACCTTTGGTTTCCCGGTAGAGGCGGCGCAGAAGGTTTTCTGCCGAGGTGGTGTGCTGGGGTTCACCAATCAGCTCGAATTGATTGCCGCGGTTGCGGATCTCGATGCTCAGGCGTTGTTCGATCAGGCGCAGGTGCTCGTCGAACTGTCCGCACAGATTGGCGAAACGGCGAGCCTCAAAGGGCTCGAGGAGAAAACGATGTGGTTCTATGGGTGCGTTCAAGGTCGTTTTTAGCCGCCCTGGGGCAATTAAGATGAAATCAAGGATAACGCCAGCAGGCTGCGTGCGAAAGCACTTATATAGCCCGAAGCTGGTACCGTTCTAATGTGGGAGCGGGCTTGCTCGCGAATGCGATGGGGCAGTCAGCCTGTTCGTTGCCTGATACACCGCCTTCGCGAGCAAGCCCGCTCCCACATTGGTTCCCGGTGGCCGAATTATTGTTACACCAGCGAACCGCGCAGCGAGTGCGGTTGTGCCGCGTCGATGTGCACGTCGGCGAACTGCCCGATCAGCGTCGGATTATCACAGCGGAAGTTGACGATCCGGTTGTTCTCGGTCCGGCCCTGCAATTCGCCAGGGTCTTTTTTCGAGTAGTCGGTCACCAGGATGCGCTGGGTCGAGCCCACCATCTGTCGGCTGATCTCGAAACCCTGCTGGTTGAGGCGGTGTTGCAGGGCGTTCAAACGCTCCTTCTTCAACGCTTCCGGGGTTTCGTCGAACAGGTCAGCCGCCGGAGTGCCCGGGCGCTGGCTGTAGACGAAGGAGTAGGAGAAGTCGAAGCCTACGTCTTCGATCAACTTCATGGTCTGCTGGAAATCTTTCTCGGTTTCCCCTGGGAAGCCGACGATAAAGTCCGAGCTGATGCAGATCCCCGGCACCGCCGCACGCAATTTGCGCAATTTGGATTTGTATTCCAGGGCGGTGTGGTTGCGCTTCATCGCCGAGAGAATGCGGTCCGAGCCCGATTGCACCGGCAAGTGCAGGTGCTTGACCAGCTCCGGCACTTCGGCGTGGGCCTGGATCAGGCTGTCGGAGAACTCCAGCGGGTGCGAGGTGGTGTAGCGAATCCGCTCGATCCCGTCGACGGCAGCCACTACGCGGATCAACTCTGCGAGGTCCGCCAGGCGCCCGTCGTGGGTCTGGCCACGGTAGCCGTTGACGTTCTGCCCCAGCAGGGTCACTTCACGCACGCCGTTCTCGGCCAGGTGAATGATCTCTGCCAGCACGTCGTCGAACGGGCGGCTGACTTCTTCGCCGCGGGTGTATGGCACCACGCAGAAGGTGCAGTACTTGCTGCAGCCTTCCATTACCGACACATAAGCGCTTGGGCCGTCGATGCGCGGCTCGGGCAAATGGTCGAATTTTTCGATTTCCGGGAACGAGACGTCGACTTGCGGCAGCTTGGTGATGCGCGCGGCGTCGATCATTTCCGGCAGGCGGTGCAGGGTCTGCGGGCCGAAGACCACGTCGACGTACGGTGCGCGGTCGCGAATGGCGGCGCCTTCCTGGCTGGCCACGCAACCGCCGACGGCGATCACCATGTCCGGGTTGGCCAGTTTCAGTTCACGCCAGCGGCCCAGCTGCGAGTAGACCCGGTCCTGGGCCCGCTCGCGGATCGAGCAGGTATTGAGCAGGATCACATCGGCGTCTTCAGCGCGAGCGGTGACTTCCAGGGCCTGATGTTCACCCAGCAGATCGACCATGCGCGAGCTGTCGTACTCGTTCATCTGGCAACCGTGGGTTTCGATGTAAAGCTTCTTGGCCATGGGGATCGTCAACTGGTGGTAAAGAACCGCGCATTATAGGGGGCATGCCGATAGGTTCCTAGCACTGTGCATCGGACGCCATGCTATAGTTCGCGCCCTCTTTTAAATCCCCCGATGTGTTACCCGCCCACCATGACCAAACGTGAAGCTCCAATCTACAAGGTGATTTTCCTTAACCAGGGCCAGGTGTTCGAAATGTACGCCAAGCAGATCTATCAAAGTGATCTGTGGGGCTTCCTGGAAGTGGAAGAGTTCGTCTTTGGCGAGCGCACGCAGCTGGTCGTCGACCCGGGCGAGGAAAAACTCAAGGCTCAGTTCGAAGGCGTGGTGCGCAGTTTTGTGCCGATGCATTCGATCGTGCGCATCGACGAAGTCGAGCGCCTGGGCACGCCGAAAATCAGCGAGGCCCGGGGCATGAGCAATGTCATGCCGTTTCCGATGCCGATGCCTGAGAAGTGACGTTCAACTATTTTGTAGGGCATTTCTGATTCTTGCCTCTCGTGCATGGACATTCTGTTTAAAAAACAGCAGATTTTGTTTATGCAGAGAGGGCGCCATGAATACACCAATAATAAAAAGCCTGTTTCAATGGGACGTGAGTTCCACTTTTTTAATTAACTCTCCATCAAAAAGGCTCTGCCCTGGAATACAAGGGTATTAGCGTTTTATCGCCTGGCATTAGTTAACACCGAATTTCTTATGACGCAGTCATCAACGGACTTATCTGTTCGGGAGTAGCCCTGTGCGCGATCCTCGTTATGACATTTTGTTTGAGCCGGTACAAATAGGCCCGGTTCGCACCCGTAACCGCTTTTATCAAGTTCCCCACTGCAATGGCATGGGCCATGTGCATCCTTCCGCCATGGCACGCATGCGCGGGATAAAAGCCGAAGGTGGGTGGGGCGTAGTCTGCACTGAAGAATGTGAGATCAGCCCGCTGAGCGAGTTCTCTCCCTACATAGAGGCGCGCTTGTGGGATGAACGCGACATCCCGGCGCTCGCGCGAATGTGTGAGGCCGTCCACCAGCACGGGTCACTGGCCGGCGTAGAGTTGGCATTCAATGGTTACTCGGCCCCCAACCGCTACAGTCGTGAGATTCCCTGGGCGCCCTCCAATACGCCGGTGCGTGGTTATGACCCGGTACAGGCCCGGGCCATGAGTCGTGCCGATATCCAGCAACTGCGCGCCATGCACCGTGCCGCCGCACTGCGGGCGCGCGACGCGGGGTTTGACATCATCTATGTCTATGCCGGGCATGACCTCGGCGTGCCGTTCCATTTCCTCACGCCACGCAACAACCGCCGTACTGATGAGTATGGCGGTGTGCTGGAAAACCGCGTGCGGCTGTTGCGCGAGTTGATTGAAGACACCCGCGATGCGGTGGGTGATCGGTGTGCCGTGGCGGTGCGCCTGGCGGTAGACGAGCAGAGGGTCGACGGCCTGTCTCGCGATGGAGAGGGCGCTGAAATATTCTCGATGCTGGCGGACTTGCCGGATTTGTGGGACGTCAACGTCGCCGATTGGTCCAACGACAGTGTAACGGCGCGCTTTGCCTCGGAGGGTTATCAAGAGGCCCTCCTGTCGGGGCTGAAGGCTCTGACCCGCAAGCCGGTGGTGGGCGTCGGGCGGTTCACCTCGCCAGACACCATGGTCTCGCTGGTCCGCCGTGGCGTCCTGGACTTGATTGGCGCGGCCCGCCCCTCGATTGCTGACCCGTTCTTGCCGAAGAAGATTGAAGAGGGTCGAGCGGACGAGATTCGTGAGTGCATTGGCTGCAACGTCTGTGTCAGTGGCGACCACACGAGCACGCCGTTGCGCTGCACGCAAAATCCGACCATGGGCGAGGAGTGGCGGCGCGGTTGGCACCCCGAGTCGGTCAATCGTGCGCTTCAACCTGGGCGGGCGCTGGTGGTCGGCGCAGGGCCCGCAGGGCTGGAGTGCTCGCGAATACTGGGCGTTCGGGGCATGGAGGTGGCGCTGGTGGACAGCTTGCGCACCCTTGGCGGACGGGTGGCGCTGGAGTCCCGGCTTCCAGGGTTGGCGAGCTGGGGGCGGGTAATCGACTATCGGTTGGACGCCTTGAGTCGCCTGGCGTCGGTTGAGATTTATCGGGAGAGTCGATTGCAGGCCCAGGACATCCTGGACTTCGCCGCAGAGCATGTATTTATCGCCACCGGCTCCCGCTGGCGGCGGGACGGGTTGGGACGAGCCTTGCGTCAACCGTTACCGGGCCTGGAAAGCCTGCCCGTCATCACGCCGGATGATTTGATGGCCGGTGTCCTGCCGGCGTCACCAGTGCTGCTGTTCGATGACGATCACTATTACATGGGCAGCGTATTGGCTGAGCACCTGGTGGCGCGGGGCGTGCAAGTGATATTCGTCACCCCGGCGGCGGATGTGGCGGCCTGGACCCACAACACCCTTGAGCAACACCGCATCCAGCGCCGCCTGCTGGAGCTGAACGTCACGATCTTCCCGTCCCATACGTTGGTCAGGTGTATGCCTGAAGGCCTTGTCGCAGGGTGCGTCTACACGGAGCGGACACGCTTCATTCCCGCCGCTTCCTTGCTGTTGGTCACCTCCCGCGAACCCGAGCAGGCGTTGTATCAGGCGTTGAACAGCGCACCCGAACAGGTGCGCGCGGCCGGGATCGGCACGCTGACGTTGATCGGCGATTGCGTGGCGCCCGGCACGATTGCTGCGGCGGTGTATTCGGGGCATCGAATGGCACGGGAGTTTGATGCACCCGTTGATTCTTTATTGGTCCGGCGAGAGATTCCGCTTATCGAGGTGTAGTCAGTCTCGCTGTTTATTTAATAACGAGGAATACAATAATGAAAAAAACAATCCTGATGTTATTCGCTGTTCTTTTATTAAACACGCCACTGTTTGCCAATGACTATGCCGTCATCCGTTTTGGTGTTGATCCCAATTACGCGCCTTTTGCCTATAAAGATAACAAAGGCACGTTGACGGGGTTCGAAGTTGATATCGGTAACGCCCTCTGCACTCAGTTGCGTGTTCGCTGCCAATGGGTTGAAAGTGATTTTGACGGGCTGATTCCCAGTCTGAATGCCGGCAAGATCGACGCCATCCTCGCCTCAGTGACGGTCACCGCCGCACGAGAAAAGGTGATTGATTTCTCCTCGGAGGTATTTTCCAGCCCCACCGCCATGGTGCTCCGCCCCGGCGCTGAGCTGGCCAAGGGTACGGCTGTTGGCTATCTGCAAGGCAGTACCCAGGAAGTCTATGCCCGCCAAGTGCTCGCCGGGCAGGGCATAAAGATCGTGGCTTATGCCGATCAGGAACAGGTGTATGCCGATCTCGTGGCAGGGCGGCTGCAAGCCTCATTGCAGGATGCACAGCAAGCGCAAAGCGGATTTATGCGCACAGCCCAGGGTGCGGGGTTCGTCCTCGGGCCGCCGATCGAAAGTGCATTGATGCCCTCCAAAAGCGCCATCGGCATCGCCAAGGGCAATCATGCCCTGAAAGCCCTGCTGGATAAGGGCCTCGCGGCACTGCACGCCGAGGGTACCTACGCTCGGCTGCAAGACCAGTATTTTCCGGGTGTGAACATGTTCAGCGGTCAATGACCGTCCTTCAATGGCGAGCGAGAGCGCAAACATGTTGCCCACCTTCACTCAATTCACCTCGACCCTGGACAGTTTTGCGCCACTCTTGTTGGGCGGTGTCTGGGTCACGCTGCAACTGGCGCTACTGTCACTGCTGCTGGGGCTGGCGTTCGGCCTGCTCGGTGCTGGCGCCAAGTTGTCCAGGGTCAGGGCCTGGCGCCTCTGCGCACAGCTCTACACCACTCTGATTCGCGGGGTGCCCGACCTGCTG
Source organism: Pseudomonas sp. 21615526 (assembly GCF_013386245.1). Classification (NCBI taxonomy): domain Bacteria; kingdom Pseudomonadati; phylum Pseudomonadota; class Gammaproteobacteria; order Pseudomonadales; family Pseudomonadaceae; genus Pseudomonas; species Pseudomonas sp. 21615526. The sequence goes on from NZ_JACAOM010000039.1 coordinate 37,001, forward strand.
TTGATGCTGTTGATTTTCTATGGGGTGCAAACCGGTTTGAGTCGTCTGACGCAGGAACTGGGCATGGCCTACATCGAAATCGACCCATTCAGCGCAGGCGTACTCACCTTGGGGTTTATCTACGGCGCCTATTTCACCGAAACCTTTCGTGGTGCCCTGCTGGCTGTACCTCGCGGCCAGTTCCAGGCCGCCAAGGCCTTGGGCATGACCTTCAGTCAGGGCTTCGTGCACGTGATATTCCCGCAAATGATGCGGTTCGCCCTTCCGGGGCTGGGCAATAACTGGATGGTTTTACTCAAGGCGACTGCGCTGGTGTCGATCATTGGCTTGGCGGATTTGGTCAAGGTCGCCCAGGTAGCGGGCAAAAGTAGCCAGCAGTTATTGGCCTTTTTGCTGATGGCCGCATTGATCTACCTGTTGCTCAGCAGCGTTTCAAACCTTGCCTTGCGCTGGCTGGCGCGTCGTTACGGCGTCGGTGCGCAGGAGTCGTCACCATGATCGAGTTGATCCAGGAATACTGGCGGCCGTTCATCTATTCCGACGGTCAACAACTTACCGGCCTGGCCATGACCCTATGGCTGACCAGTGCCTCGCTGTGTCTTGGCCTACTGCTGGCACTGCCCTTGTCCATCGCCAGGGTGTCATCCAGATGCTGGCTGCGTTGGCCGGTGCAATGCTTCACCTACCTGTTTCGCGGCACGCCGCTGTATATCCAGTTGCTGATCTTTTATACCGGGATCTACAGCATTGCCGCCGTGCGTGAACAGCCCGTGCTGGATGCGTTTTTCCGTGAGGCGCTGAACTGTACGCTGTTGGCATTTGCCCTGAATACCGGCGCCTACACCACGGAAATTCTCGCGGGCGCCATTCGGGCGATGCCTCGTGGTGAAGTCGAAGCCGCCCGATCCCTGGGGTTCGACGGCTGGAAGCTGTATGTCCACCTGATCATGCCATCCGCATTGCGCCGCTCATTGCCCTACTACAGCAATGAGGTGATTTTCATGTTGCATTCCACCACGTTGGCGTTCACCGCCACGGTGCCGGATATCCTGAAAGTGGCACGGGATGCCAACGCCGCAACCTTCCTGACCTTTGAATCATTCGGCTTCGCAGCAGCCCTTTACCTGTGCATTACCTTTGCCTTGGTAGGTTTGTTTCGCCTGGCTGAACGGCGCTGGCTGCGTTTTCTGGATGCGGCCCGATAGGAGATCGAAATGCAGACCCACGTGCATGAGTTGTTGGAGGTCGTACCGGGGACGACGCGACAGATTCGCAGTTTTCATTACGGCCCGGCCAGTGCAGCCGGCAAGGTTTATATCCAGGCGTCCCTGCACGCCGATGAACTGCCGGGCATGCTGGTCTTATGGCATCTGAAGCAGCGGCTGGCGCACCTGGAGGCAGCAGGGTTGATGCGTTGGTCGGTTGTGGTGGTGCCGGTGGCCAATCCGCTGGGGTTGGAGCAAGTGTTGATGGATGTGCCCCAGGGGCGCTTCGATAACGACAGTCGGGAAAACTTCAATCGTTTCTTCCTCGACGTCAGCCAGCAGGTCGGTGATCGCGTCGAAGCCCTGTTGGCGGATGAACCGGGCGCCAATCTGCAACTGATCCGTGGCGCCTTGCTGCAAACACTGGCCAGCCAGGAGCCGGCGACACAGTTGCAATCCATGCGCTTGACCCTGCAAACGCTGGCCTGCGATGCCGATATCGTGCTGGACCTTCATTGCGATTTCGAGGCCGTGCAGCATTTGTATTTGTCGCCGGATTTCTGGTTGCACGTGGAGCCTTTGGCCCGTTACCTGGGAGCCAGGGCGTGTTTTTTGGCCAAAGAGGCCGGCGGGCAATCGTTCGATGAGTGTTTTACGTTGTTCTGGGCGCACATGCAGGCGCGTTTTCCCGGGCGCTTTTCGGCACCGGGGTTTGCTGTGACTGTAGAGCTGCGGGGTGTTGCCGATGTGGATCACGGACTGGCGCGTCAGGATTGCCAGGCGTTGATCGACTACTTGATTCAACGGGGAGCCATTGACGGCCAGGCACCACCGCTACCGCCATTACTGAATGCGCCAACGCCGTTGGCGGGAGTAGAACCGGTGGTGAGCCCAGTGGGAGGCTTGATTGTGTTTTGCGCGAAGGTGGGGGATTACCTGGCGGCCGGGCAAATCCTCGCCGAAGTTATCGATCCGATCACTGATCGGGTGACACCGGTTGCTTGCACCCGAGAAGGGCTTTTGTATGTTCGATCAGTGCGGCGAATGGCGAGTGCCGGTATGACGATTGCCCATGTAGCTGGCCCGAAGGCGCATCGACAGGGTTATCTGTTATCACCTTGAAGGATCCGGCAGCGGGGAAAACGGCGAGCTGCCATCTGCGCTCTGCAGTTCCTGCAGGTAGTTGCGGAAAATCTGTCCCAGCACTTGGGTAGCCACTTCCAGTTCGTCGCGCTGCATGTGTTCGGCCACTTCGTCGGCCGTGTCCAGTGCATCTTCGGCGCCGTTCACCGCCGCCATTTTCAGCACGATGTACGCCTGGACGTTATTGGCCGGTACGCCTTCGCCGTGGAAAAACATGGTGCCCAGCTGGAATTGCGCCTGCGCGTGGCCCTGCAACGAGGCTTTCTCGAAGTAGCTCAAGGCTTTGTTGAGGTCGCGTGCGGGGTTTTTACTGTCGTAGAAGTACTCGCCCAACTCGTATTGCGCCTGCGCATCCCCGCCATCGGCCTGTTTCTGGCACGCGCTCAGGGCTTCGGCCTGGCTTTCCGGCTGGGTATTGAGGGTGCAACGACCCATCGCTGGGATTAACAACGAGTTGCCGCCTGCCTGGGCATACGCCAGCAGCGGCTGAAGGAGCAACAGGCAGCCCAGAACCAGGGTGCGGCCGGTGCGTTTCATGGGAATCGACTTACCTCTGACGGGGCGCGGGACCCACGGGGGGATCCAATAAGCGCGCATTATGAAATAAGCAGGCACCTGCTTACAAAGTCTTTACTCGTTTTTCTGCTGCGTGGGCAAGTTATCTGCCGGATTGCAGGTGAATTCTCGAAAAAAGACGGAAATGCCTGTAAGCAAAGTAGCAAATCTGACGCCGCCAGGGGCGGCGCCTGATTTTTGATCCGCTTATTTCAAGGCGGCGAAGGCGCGCTCGGCGGCATCGAGGGTCAGTTTCAGCTCGGCATCACCATGGGCGATCGAGGTGAAGCCGGCTTCAAAAGCGCTCGGGGCGAGGTACACGCCACCTTCCAGCATCAGATGGAAGAAGCGCTTGAACAGGTCGGCATCGCTGCCCATCACATCGTCGAAGGTGACGATGTCGTCAGCGCCGCTGAAGTACAGGCCGAACATGCCGCCCGCCTGGGTGGTCACGAACGGAATGCCGGCGGCATCGGCGCGCTGTTGCAGGCCGTCCAGCAGGCGAGTGGTGTAGTCGGTCAGCTCGGCGTGGAAGCCCGGGCGGCTGATCAGGCGCAGGGTGTTCAGGCCGGCGGCCATGGCCAGCGGGTTACCCGACAGGGTGCCTGCCTGGTACACCGGGCCCAGCGGCGCGATGTGTTGCATGATTTCGCGCTTGCCGCCGAAGCAGCCCACCGGCATGCCGCCGCCGATGATCTTGCCGAAGGTGCTCAGGTCCGGCGTGACGCCGTAGTAAGCCTGGGCGCCGCCGAGGGCAACGCGGAAGCCGGTCATCACTTCATCAAAAATCAGCACCACGCCGTGCTTGTCGCACTGTTCCCGCAGGCCTTCCAGGAAGCCCGGCGCCGGCGGCACGCAGTTCATGTTGCCGGCCACCGGCTCGACGATGATGCACGCCACTTCCTGGCCGACTTCGCTGAGCATCTGCTCGACGGCAGCGATGTTGTTGAACGGCAGGGTCAGGGTGTGTTTGGCGAACGCGGCCGGCACCCCGGCGGAGCTCGGTACGCCCTGAGTCAGCGCACCGGAACCGGCCTTGACCAGCAGGCTGTCGGAGTGGCCGTGGTAGCAGCCTTCGAACTTGATGATGCTGTCGCGGCCGGTAAACCCACGGGCCAGGCGAATCGCGCTCATGGTGGCTTCGGTGCCGGAGCTGACCATCCGCACCATCTCCATGGAGGGCACGATGGAGCACACCAGGTCAGCCATCTCGGTTTCCATGGCGGTCGGTGCGCCATAGGAAAGGCCGTGTTGCAGCTGCTGGCGCACCGCGTCCAGTACTTCCGGATGGCTGTGGCCGAGGATCATCGGGCCCCACGAACCCACGTAGTCGACGTAGCGCTTGTCATCTTCGTCGGTGACGTAGGCGCCTTCGGCATGCTTGAAGAACAGTGGGGTGCCGCCAACGCTCTTGAACGCTCGCACGGGAGAGTTCACGCCGCCGGGGATGTGTTTCTGGGCATTGGCAAACAGGGTTTCGGAACGGGACATGATCGTGTTCTCTGAATTCAAGATTTTAGAAGATCGTTGAAAACGCGGGCGCGGCGCGTGACTTCCTGGGTGCTGTCGGCACCAAACAGGCCGTGGACCACTGCCAGCAAGTCGGCACCGTGGGCCACCAGCGGCTCGGCGTTTTCCAGGGTGATGCCGCCGATCACGCAGATCGGCAGGTGCAACCGCGCGCGGGCCTGGGCCAGCAGTTCAACGGTGGCTGCCGGCGCGCCGGGCTTGGTGTTGGAATTGAAGAAGCGGCCGAAGGCGACATAACTGGCACCTTCGCGGGCAGCCTGCTCGGCCAGTTCGATCTGGCTGTGGCAGGTGGAGCCGATGATCGCCTTGGAACCGAGCAGCGCACGGGCCGGGGTCAGCGGGCCGTCGGTCTGGCCCAGATGCACGCCGACGCCGAGGCGTGCGGCCAGTTCGGCGTCATCGTTGATGATCAGTTGGGTCTTGTAGCGCGAGCACAGCTCTCGCAGTTTTTCGGCTTCCCGCAGGCGGCGCGCTTCGTCGCTGCTTTTATCGCGGTATTGCAGCAGGGTCACGCCACCGTCCAACGCCGCTTCGACGTAGGCCAGGAACTTGCCGGCCAACAGTTGGCTGTCGGTAATGGCATAAAGGCCACGTAGTTTCATCGGGCAGGCCTCTTGGTGTTACGAGCAGAAATCCAACGGCAGACGACGAGGCACGAATTGCCCCTGGCCGAGTTGTTCAGCGTCACGCAGGGTGCGCCAAGTGTAGTTGAGGGCCGATTGCACCGCGCTGACCAACCCTTCGCCTTGTGCCAACCGACCGGCCAGCGCGCTGGCCAGGGTGCAGCCCGAACCGTGATAACTGCCGGGCAGGCGCTGGCAGGTAAAGGTCTGGTGCGTGCCGTCGCGGCTGTAGAGGCGGTTGTGCACTTCGTGCTCGTCGCCATGGCCGCCGGTGATCAGCAGGTGCTTGATGAACGGCAGCAGTTTCGCTGCGCATTCGTCCGCCGTGCCCTCGGGCAATTCGGCGAGGATGCGCGCTTCAGGCAGGTTGGGGGTGGCGATCATCGACAGCGGCAACAGCCGCTCGCGCATGGCGTAGCCGACCTCGTCCTTGCCCAGGCTGCCGCCGCCGCCGGCGCGCAGCACCGGGTCGCAGACCACCGGCAAATGCGGGTGCGCCTTGAGCAGTTCGACCACGGTGTCGACCATCTCCAGGGAACCGAGCATGCCCAGTTTCACCGCGGCCACTTCGGAGTCACCGAGCACGGCGTTGGCCTGGGCCAGCACCCACTCGCGATCCAGCACGCGGAAATCGCTGACGTTGACGGTGTTCTGCACAGTCAGCGCGGTGACGGCCGGGGCCGCATGACAGCCCTGGGCGAGCAGGGCTTCGATATCTGCCTGCAAGCCGGCGCCACCACTGGGATCATGGCCGGAGAGACAGAGGACAACGGGGCGAGAGCTGTAGATATTCATGGTGCGCGAGCTTACCACCAAACGCTTTTTGGGTGGCTGTCGGGCGATGGTTGAATTTTTAGCGGAGGGGAAGGTGGAAGTGGCTGTTTGCTATCATCGTGAAATACAGGTCAAATGCCCTGTAATGCCCGCTCTAGAGCCTTTCAAAAAATTATTTCAATGGTGTCTTTTGGCCTGTAATGGCTATGCTAGAGTGGATTCAAACCAATAACTGTATCGCCGGTTTACGTCTGCTCAAAAGGAATGGAGGCTTTTGACATAACCGGACAGGTCACGCTGGGGCTCTATGCGCTATTTGCTGATGTTACTGTTGACCGGGCTGCCGATGCTGGCCGGCGCAGTCGAGTTCAACGAGACCACCACGCGGTTGCCCCTGGGCCAAGTGATGCAAGTCCTTGAGGACCCCAGTGGCGCCCTGACCATTGGCGATATCAGCTCGCCGGTCCTCGCCAGTCGTTTCAAGACCCACGACAAAGCCACATTGAATGCCGGCTATTCGCGCTCGGTGTTCTGGCTCAAGGTCGATTTGCATTACCGTGCACAGCGCCCGGATGCCCCGCGCCGCTGGCTGCTGGAACTGGCTTACCCGCCGCTGAACCAACTGGAGCTGTACGAGCCTGACAGTGTCGGCAACTATCGACTGGTGTCGCGCACCGGCAGCATCCTGCCGTTTTCCAGCCGCGAAATCCGCCAGAGCAACTACCTGTTCAAGCTCGACTTCGTCCCTGGCCAGCAGGAAACCCTGTACCTGCGCCTGCAAAGCCAGGGCTCGATCCAGGCACCGCTGACCCTCTGGTCCACCACCGCGTACCTCGAAGAACAGCCATTGCGCCTGTACGTGCTGGGTGTGATCTACGGCGTGTTGCTCGGCATGCTGATCTACAACCTGTTCATCTACCTGAGCGTGCGCGACACCAGCTACCTCTATTACATCCTCTATATCGCCTCGTTCGGCCTGTATCAGCTGTCGGTGAACGGCGTCGCCGTGCAGTATTTCTGGCCGAATAACCCGTGGTGGGCGAACGCGGCGGTGCCCTTCCTGATCGGTTCGGCGGCGCTGTTCGGCAGCCTCTTTGCCCGCAGTTTCCTGCACACCGCGCTTTACAGTCGCTGGATCAACCGGCTGTTGCTGGCCCTGGCGGTCAGCGGCGGGGTGGTGATGGTGCTGGCATTGTTCACCAGTTATGCGCTGGCGCTGCGCCTGGCCACCGCCCTGGCGCTGGTCTTTACCGTGACCATCTTCGTCGCGGCCATCAAGGCCTGGTATTGCGGCCAGCGCATGGCGCGCTACTTCATCATCGCCTGGACCGCGTTCCTGCTGGGCGGTGTAGTCAATACGATGATGGTGCTGGGCTACCTGCCCAATGTGTTCCTCACGATGTACGCCAGCCAGATCGGCTCGGCACTGGAAGTGGCCTTGCTGTCCCTGGCGCTGGCCGACCGGATCAATTCGATGCGCGAGCAACAGGCGCAAATCCTGTTCGACGCCAGCCAGAAACTCGAAGTGCTCAACACGCAACTGGCCCACAGCAACCAGCTCAAGGATGAATTCCTCGCCACCTTGACCCACGAGCTGCGCACGCCGATGAACGGTGTGATCGGCTCCCTGGAATTGATGCAGACCGAGCCGCTGCCAGGCGACCTCGCGCAGTACCATCAAACCGCCTCCGGTGCGGCCCGCGAGATGATGCGCATGGTCAACGGCATCCTCACCCTCACCGAATTGCAGGCCGGGCGCCTCAGCCCGCAACCCCAAGTGTTCAGCCTGCGTGGGCTGCTCGACACCTTGCGCCAGCAGTTCGCGGCCAGCGCCCAGCACAAAGGGTTGGCGTTCTCCATTGATCTGGCAGAAGACCTGCCGGACCGCATCAACGGTGATCCCGGCAAGCTGGCGCAGTGCCTGGATTGCCTGTTGGACAATGCCTTCAAGTTCACCCACGAGGGCTCGGTGCGTGTGCGGGTGGTCGGTGTGCCCCAGGCGGACGGAACGCTGCGCCTGACCTTCATTGTCACTGACACCGGCATCGGCTTCGCCTATCTCGATGAGGCGACCCTGTATCAGCGCTTCTTCCAGCTCGATGGCTCGACCACTCGCCAATACGGCGGCATGGGCATTGGCCTGGCGATCTGCCGGCAATTGATCGAGTTGCTCGGTGGGCGCCTCACCCACAATTCCGAGCCGCGGCGCGGCAGTCGCTTCCAGCTGGAGCTTGCGGTCAGCCCCGTCCAGCCCGAACCCGCTGCCGTGCGGCGAGTACCGCAGGCGCAACGCACGCCGCAGGAGTGCACGGTGCTGCTGGTAGACGACAACAGCGTGGCGCAACTGGTGGTGCGCGGCATGTTGCTCAAGCTCGGTTATCGGGTGAAAACCGTCGACAATGGGCCGGCCGCCCTGGCGTTGCTGCAGAGTCAAACCTTCGACGCAGTGTTGCTGGATGTGCCGGAGGGCGGCTTTTCGCTGTGCTGCCAGATCCGTGCGTTGCCCGGCTGTGGTGAGCTGCCGGTGATCGCCTTGAGCACCTCGTTACAAGCCCCGGAACGCGAGCGCTGCCACGGCGTGGGTATCACCGACCGAGTGGCCAAGCCGGTACGTTTCGAGGCCCTGCAACGGGTGCTGCAACTGCGGTTGTTGCATATGGTTGAGGGTGAAAGCGCCGCCAATTAGGCGTTTATGCCACTTTTTTAACCCGGGTGACGGTGCTTAACTGAAATTCAGGCCTCAATCAACGTGGCCTTTTTTCAGGAGGCCCGTCATGCACCTGCACCAGTTCGCCGAAACCCACGACGTCACCAACCAGCCACCGTCCCTGGACGGCACCAACCTGTACCGTATCGACTTGCCGCTGCAAGACTGGTCCCGGCGCTTCGGCGCCGGCTGGGCCGAGCAGCGCATCGACACCTATGGTGCGCTGGCGGGCGGGCCGCTGATGGAAGCCGGGTTCCTGGCCAACCAGAACAAACCGGTGTTCAACAGCCATGACCGGTTTGGCCATCGCATCGACCTGGTGGAGTTTCATCCGGCCTACCACGAGCTGATGCGCACCGCCGTCGAACACGGCCTGCCGTCGTTGCCGTGGGCCCATCCGCAATCCGGCGCCCATGTGGCCCGTGCGGCGATGACCTACCTGCACAGCCAGGCCGAAGCCGGCACCGGCTGCCCGCTGACCATGACGTTCGCCTGCGTCCCGGCCCTGCGCCTGCAGCCAGACCTGGCTGAAACCTGGCTGCCGAAAATCCTCGCCACCGAATACGACCCGCGCAACGTCGGCATCGCCCACAAGGCCGGCGCCACCATCGGCATGGCCATGACCGAGAAACAGGGTGGCACCGACGTGCGCGCCAACACCACCCGCGCTTACCCGGTGTGCGCTGGCGGCCCGGGCCAGGCGTATGAGTTGGTGGGGCACAAGTGGTTCTGCTCCGCGCCGATGTGCGATGGCTTCCTCACCCTGGCCCAGACCGACAAGGGCCTGACCTGTTTCCTGCTGCCCCGGCACCGCCCGGATGACACCCGCAACGAGTTCTACATCCAGCGCCTGAAAAACAAGCTCGGCAACTGCTCCAACGCTTCCAGCGAAGTGGAGTTTCGTGGCGCGCTGGCCTGGATGATCGGCGAAGAAGGGCGCGGCGTACCGACCATCATCGAGATGGTGGCGATGACCCGCTTCGATTGCATGGTCGGCTCCAGCGCCCTGATGCGCCAGGCGCTGACCCAGGCCAGCCATCATTGCGCTCACCGCCTAGTAGGTGGCCGGGTGCTCAGCGAGCAACCGTTGATGCAGAACGTACTGGCCGACCTGGCCCTGGAAAGCGAGGCGTCCCTGGCCTTGAGCATGCGCATGGGGCGCGCGCTGGACCATCTGGATAACGAACAGGAAGCCAAATTCGCCCGGCTGGTGACGGCGGTGGGCAAGTACTGGATCTGCAAGCGCGCGCCCGCGATGATCAACGAAGCCGCCGAGTGCATGGGCGGTGCGGGGTATGTCGAGGACAGTATCCTGCCGCGCTTGTACCGTGAGGCGCCGGTCAACTCGACGTGGGAAGGTTCCGGCAATGTGCAGTGCCTGGATGTGCTGCGGGCCCTGTCCAAAGAACCGGGCGTATTGGAGGCGCTGTTTGTCGAGCTGGGGGATGGTCATGGCCACAAGCACCTGGCGCGGCATATCGAGCAGTTGAAGTCGGCGTTCATGGACACTCAGGACATCCAGTACCGTGCCCGCCAACTCACCGAGGACATCGCGGTGGCGTTGCAGGCCAAGCTGCTGCTGGAGGCGGGCAATGCCAGTGTGAGTGATGGCTTTATCGCCAGCCGACTGGGTGAGTCGTCGGGCCGGGTCTATGGCACCTTGCCGCGCGGTGTGGATGTGGAGGCCATCGTCGCCCGGTCGACACCTCAAATCCTCTGAATGAATGCGGGCAAAATGTGCGAGCGGGCTTGCTCGCGAAGGCGGTGGATCAGCCAATACATGTGCTGACCTACCGCATTCGCGAGCAAGTCGAATCGTCGCACCGCCGCTCCCACATTATTGATCGCATTCCAATTCCGGTGTTCCAGTGCGCCAGGGATACAGGCAAGATGAAGGCCTGCAAGTCAGAACACAGGATGCTTACCGTGACCGAAGCTTTTGTTGTCGTTCAAACCGCCGAAGAAGCCGTGGATCGGCTGGCGGCTCTCCATGAGCGTGCTACCGGCGCGCTCAATCAAGCCCTCAAGCGCTACCTCAAAGACCGCGTCGAACCCGACGCTGAACAACGTGCGATGTTTCGCTACCCGGAACTGCGCCTGACCTACCTGGTGCAGGGCGAAGTCCCACAGACCACCCGGGCGTATGCCAAGGTTCAGTTGCCGGGGACCTACAGCGTCACCGTCACCCATCCGTCGGCCTTCCGCAAATACCTGCTGGAGCAACTGGTGCCGTTGATGCACGACTTCACCGTGACGGTGGAAGTGGGCGTCAGCCAGCAGAACATTCCCTACCCGTACGTGGTGGAGCAGGGTGACGAACTGGCCGGCTCCGGTGTAACTGCCGCCACGCTGGCGCGGGTGTTCCCGAGTACCGACCTGTCTGCCGCCACCGATGGCATCGCCGACGGCCTGTACGACTGGGAAAACACCGACCCGCTGCCATTGGCATTGTTCGATGCCGCCCGCGTCGACTTCTCCCTGCGCCGCCTGGTGCACTACACCGGCAGCGACTGGCGCCATGTGCAGCCGTGGATTTTGCTGACCAACTACCACCGCTACGTTGACCAGTTCATCGTGCATGGCCTGGAACAGTTGCGCAGCGACCCGCGCTTTATCCGCATGGTGCTGCCGGGCAATGTGATCATCGACAAGAGCATGGACCACGGCGAAGCGTCTGCCATTGCTGCCGGCGTGGTCTGGCACCGTTATCAGATGCCGGCCTACCACTTGCAGGCCAGCGACGGCCATGGTGTGACCCTGGTGAACATCGGCGTCGGCCCGTCCAATGCCAAGAACATCACCGACCACCTCGCCGTATTGCGTCCGCATTGCTGGCTGATGATTGGTCACTGCGGCGGGCTGCGCCAATCCCAGACCATCGGTGACTACGTGCTGGCTCACGCCTACATGCGTCGCGACGGGATTCTCGACCGGGTAGTGCCGCCGAACATTCCGATCCCGGCCCTGGCCGAAGTGCAGATGGCCTTGCAGCAAGCCGCGGCCAACGTCACCGGCGAGAAAGGCGAAGAGCTGAAAAAACGCCTGCGCACCGGCACCGTGCTGACCTACGACGACCGCAACTGGGAGCTGCGCTGGGCCCAGGAACGTCCGCTGATCAACCTGTCCCGCGCCGTGGCCGTGGACATGGAAAGCGGCACCATCGCCGCCCAGGGCTACCGCCTGCGGGTGCCGTACGGCACGTTGCTGTGTGTGTCGGATAAACCGCTGCACAGCGAGATCAAGCTGCCGGGATCGGCCAACGCGTTCTACGAGCGTGCGGTCAGCCAGCACTTGAAGATCGGCATCGAGGCGGTGGATCTGTTGCGCACCGAACTCAACTCGTTGCACTCGCGCAAACTGCGCAGCTTCGACGAGCCGCCGTTCCGCTAAACGGTTGGGATGGTTATTTAACGGTCGGGCCACTAGCATTGTCGGTCCTGACCGTTAGATGTTCCTTTGCCATGTCCCGTCCTGCCCGTCCTGTTTCCCGCCGCCCCGGTGTGAAAAGTCCGCAAACCTCGTCAGCCCCGCGTCGTGTCGCCAAGGCGCCACCGGCCGATCCCAAGTTGATCCTGTTCAATAAACCCTTCGATGTGCTGACCCAATTCAGCGATGAAGGCGGGCGGGCGACCCTCAAGGATTTCATCGACATCCCCGGCATTTACCCGGCCGGGCGCCTGGACCGTGACAGTGAAGGCCTGTTGCTGCTGACCAACGACGGCCAATTGCAGGCGCGCATCGCGGACCCCAAGCACAAGCTGGCGAAAACCTATTGGGTGCAGGTGGAAGGCGAACCGACCGAGGAACAGCTGCAACGCCTGCGCGACGGTGTGGAGCTCAATGACGGCATGACCCTGCCCGCCGAAGCCCGGCAACTGGACGAGCCGCAGTTGTGGCCGCGCAATCCGCCGGTGCGGTTTCGCAAAAGCGTGCCGACCCATTGGCTGGAGTTGGTGATTCGTGAAGGGCGTAACCGCCAGGTGCGGCGCATGACGGCCGCGGTAGGCTTGCCGACGTTGCGTCTGGTGCGGGTGCGGATTGGTGACTGGTCGATCGACGGCCTGGACCAAGGCCAATGGAAAGAAGTGCCGGCGCGCTTATAAGGCGCCGGACTCGATCAGGCCGATCACCACGCTCTTGATGATGAACGCGGCAACGCCCAGGCCCAGCACGAAGAACAGGATCATCGAGCCAAAGCGCCCGGCCTTGGATTTCTTCGCCAGGTCCCAGACGATAAAGCCCATGAAAATGATCAGGATGCTGACCAGGCCGGTCATCATCCATTCTTCAAACACGGCGGGATCAATCGAGTTCATCGGGTCGTTTCCGGCTGGGGCAGGGCGCCGATTATACGCCAGGGCAATCGGCGCGACATTGACCTGCGTCGGTCTGCCGCAGACTTACCACCCTGCGGGAACACAGTCAAAATGTGGGAGCGGGCTTGCTCGCGAATGCGGTGGATCAGTCAGCACATTCGGTGCCTGGCACACCGCATTCGCGAGCAAGCCCGCTCCCACATTTGTTCCGCGCTGGTCTTAAGTGCGCAGGTGGGTCAGCGGCAGCTCGGTGCTGTTGAGCACCTGGTTCAGCACAAAGCTTGAACGCACGCTGGTGACGCCTTCGATGCGGGTCAGGTGGCCCAGCAGCAACTTCTGGTAGTGATCCATGTCTGGCACCACCACTTTCAGCTGATAGTCGGCGTCCATCCCGGTCACCAGGCTGCATTCCAGCACTTGCGGCAAGGTGCGGATGGCCGCTTCGAAGTTCTCGAAACGTTCGGGGGTGTGTCGGTCCATGCCGATCAGCACGTAGGCCGTGAGACTCAGGCCGAGCATCTTGCGGTCGAGCAAGGCGACCTGGCGGGCGATGTAGCCGTCGTCTTCGAGTTGCTTGACCCGGCGTGAGCACGGCGAAGGCGACAGGCCGATGCGCTCGGCCAACTCCTGGTTGGAGATCCTCGCGTCGCGCTGCAATTCCGCCAAAATACTCAGGTCGTATCGGTCAAGTTTGCTCATGGGGCTGGCCTTTGTCGTAACTATTGCGGTGAATTATCTATCCAGGGTTAAAAATTGCGCAAGCACTGTTTATTGACGCAATCTTCGCAATCATCTGCCCGAGGCCGAGGCGTAGAGTTATCAACAGAATCACTGCCCGGACATACAGTCCACTGCAGCCCGCCAATAAGGCCGGCTGCGGCCGCCAACCCCACAGGGTTGCCCCGGCCCCCGGGCTGCATACTGTCCACAAGACGGCGTGAGGTGAGCCAACGTCAAAAGCGTTGAGCCAGGACGAAGTTCTCAAGGGGCGACCGACGGGTCGCCCCTTTTTATTGCCTGCGAAAATACTTCTCGTGACTGATAACCTCTCGCAGAACCGGGCCCCGGTTTTCCAGTCTTACGTGTAGGCCCTAATCCGCAGTGAGGAATAGCATGAAGCGCATCTGGCGTTTGGCAGGTGTTGGTTTGCTGATGATGAGCGTTGGTGCGCAAGTGATGGCCGACGACCCGCCACGCCAGGAAGGCGGTGGTCAGCATGAAAGAGGCCCGGAAGGGCATCCAGGCAATAATCAGCCTCGGCCGCAGAACAACCAACCGCGACCACAAAATAGTCAACCGCGCCCTGTAGCCCCTCGGCCCGAGAACAATCAGCCGCGTCCGCAGAATCAGCATTTCGAAAACAATCAGCCACGGCCGCAGAACCAGAATGTCGAGCGCCCGAATGGGGGTGGCCAGTGGCAAGGTCGTCCACAAGGCAACCAGCAGCAACCTCCGCACCCGGCGCCGCAGCCGGCCAATAACCTGCCGATCCAGGGTCGCCCGGACACCGTGCGCCAGACCCAGGAACCGCGTCCCGGCAATTACCAGGACATCCCGCGTCGCAACGACGGCAACCAGCATTGGCAGGCCGGCAATGGCGGCCAGGGTGGCCCGGGCCGGCCCGGCTTCAACGGGGGTAACGGCGGTGGCAATAACCACCCCAACGATCACCGCTGGCCAGGCCGCCCCGACGGGCACGGCAATGGCTGGGGCCCAGGCCCGCAATACCGTCCGGGTTACATCGTCGACCGCTTCCCCGACCGCAATTACCGCGTGCCGTATCGCGGCCAGGACTACTTCTTCTCGGGTGGCTACTGGTATCGCCCACAAGGCCCGCGCTATGTCGTCGTGACGCCGCCTTACGGGATTCGCGTGCAATACCTGCCCGACTACGCGCGGGAAGTGTGGGTGGGCAGTGCGCTGTTCTTCCTCGCCGCCGGTGCCTATTACACCTACGAAGAAAGCAGCCAGCAGTACGTTGTGGTGCAGCCGCCACCCGCCGCGCCAGCGCCGCAGCCCGTGCCCCAGGGCAATGGTTATGACGTGGTGGCTTACCCGGCCAACGGCCAGTCACCGGCGCAGGTCCAGCAGGATGGTTACGACTGCTATCGCTGGGCGGTGCAACAAAGTGGCTTTGACCCAAGGACCGTCACCTACGCCCCCGACCCGGCCGTGGTGCAAACCTACCGCCAGGCCCAGGGCAACTGCCTGAGCAGTCGCGGGTATCAGGTGCAGTACTAGGCCTTCGCGCCCTTGACCACTTCCTGCGGGTCGGCGTGCACCAGCACTTCGGCTCGCGGGTAGGCGTTGTGGATGGCATCGGCGGCTTGATCGCTGATGCCGTGGGCCACGGACAAACTCAATTCCCCCGGTAACTCCAGGTGCAGCTGCACAAACCAGTGGCTGCCGGAAATCCGCGTGCGCAGGTCATGGGCACCCAATACACCGGGCACGCTGCACGCCAGTTCGAGCATGTGCTGGCTGACATCCGGCGGCAGTTCCTCGTCCATCAGCACCGAAAAACTTTCCCGGGCGATCTGGATGGCGCTCCACAAAATGTAGGCCGCGATGCCCAGGCCGAACCAGGCGTCTACCTGATGAAAACCAAACGCCGCCAGCACCAGCGCCACCAGGATGCTGCCGTTGAGCATCATGTCTGAGCGATAGTGCAGCGAGTCGGCGCGGATGGCGTTGGAGCCGGTTTCGCGGATCACCCGGTATTGCAGGATCAGCAGCGCCGCCGTCAACGCCAGGGACAGAACGATCACGCCAATACTCAGCCATGGCGCGCCCACAGGTTCCGGATGCTGCAAACGCTGGAACGCCTGGAAGGCGATCAACACCGCACTGCCGGCGATGAACAACGCCTGGGCCATGCCCGACAGGGATTCCGCCTTGCCATGGCCATAACGATGATCGTCATCCGCCGGGCGCAACGCGTAGTGCACGGCCAGCAAGTTGAGCAGCGAGGTAACGCCGTCGAGCAGCGAGTCGGTCAGCCCGGCGAGCATGCTCACCGAGCCGCTGAGCCACCAGGCGATGGCCTTGGTCACAATCAGCACACAGGCCACGCCGACGGAAGCGCGGGTGGCCAGGCGCAACAGCCGGGCGTGTTCGGGACTGGTGGTCATGGGGCGGGTCAGTCCTTAAGCGGCGGGTTGCAGGCCCAGGGTGGCGAGTTGTTGCACGCTGCCCTTGAACTGGATCATGCGCGGGTCGTCCAGCGGCAGGTTATGCCCAGTTTCTTTCTGGATGATGGTTTGCAGCTTGGCGTTGTCGACCTTGCCGTCGGCGCCGATGGCTTGCTGGAGTTTTTCCGGGGCCACCTGGGCGGTCTTGCCAGGCTCGAAGTAAATCGCGCCGGTGGCGAAGTCGACACCAAAGGCGATCAGGCCCGGGATCACGTAGAACAGCAGGCCGACCGCATCGAGCACGGCAATTGCCGGGTCGATCTTGCCGTCGATCTGGCCCCGGCGGTCGGGGTAGAAAATCGAGCCGCAGGCCGTCAACTGGCTCAGCAGGGTGACGGCCAGAACACCGCCGATGACACGGGAAGCAACACGCATGGGACTCTCCTTGAACATAATGAAAATGACTATAAGCCAGTCTACAAGGCGACGATGATCAAGTGTGGGAGCTGGCCGCATTCCAGTCAGGACGGGGCCGTGTCGTTGAGACCACCACCGACACCCGGCAGTTCGCCGTTATACTCGCCGCTCTGCTTTGGAGCCAGTATGAATTCGTTGCCAATCGATGATGTTTTACCCGCCCTGCGTGACGCCCTGGCGACGCGCCATGAAGCCGTGCTCGAAGCACCGCCCGGCGCCGGTAAAACCACACGAGTGCCATTGGCGCTGTTGAATGAACCCTGGCTGGCCGGGCAAACCATCCTGATGCTCGAGCCCCGGCGCCTGGCCGCCCGTGCAGCGGCAGAAAGGCTGGCCAGCGAGTTGGGGGAAAAGGTCGGCGAAACCGTTGGCTACCGCATTCGCCTGGACAGTAAGGTCGGCCCCAACACCCGTATTGAAGTGGTCACCGAAGGCATCCTCACTCGGCGCCTGCAGGATGACCCGGCACTCGACGGCGTGGGTTTGTTGATCTTCGACGAGTTCCACGAACGCAGCCTGGACGCCGACCTGGCGCTGGCCCTTAGTCTCAATGGTCGAGACCTGTTTCGCGACGAGCAACCACTGAAGATTTTGCTGATGTCCGCCACCCTGGAAGGCGAACGCCTGGCCGGGTTGCTGGACGACGCGCCGATCCTGCGCAGCGAAGGGCGCATGTACCCGGTGCAGATGCGCTGGGGCCGGCCATTCCAGCCCGGCGAATTTATCGAGCCACGGTTGGTGCAGACCATCCTTGAAGCCCTGCATGATGAAACCGGTAGCGTGCTGGTGTTCCTGCCGGGGCAGGCCGAGATTCGTCGGGTTAATCAGCAATTGGCTGACGCGCTGGGCGATAACCCCGAGGTGCTGCTATGCCCGCTGCACGGCGAACTGGACCTGGCCGCCCAACGCGCCGCCATCGAACCGGCGCCCGCCGGCCAGCGCAAAGTGGTGCTGGCCACCAACATTGCCGAGACCAGCCTGACCATCAACGGCGTGCGCGTGGTGATCGATGCCGGGCTGGCGCGGGTCCCGCGTTTCGACCCGGGCAGCGGCATGACCCGTCTCGACACCCAGCGCATCTCCCGCGCCAGCGCCACCCAGCGTGCCGGCCGGGCAGGGCGCCTGGAGCCGGGGGTGTGTTATCGGTTGTGGTCCGAAGACCAGCATGAAGGGCTGGCGGCGTATTCCAGTGCGGAAATTCTTTCGGCGGATCTTTCCGGTTTGGCCCTGCAATTGGGCCGCTGGGGCGTGGCGCCTACTCAGTTGGTATGGCTCGACGTTCCGCCCACCGCGGCTTATGCACAGGCCCAGGATTTGCTCGAGCGCCTCGGAGCGTTGAGCGATACCAAGCTGACCGCCCACGGCCAGAAAATGGCCGGGTTGCCGGCGCACCCGCGAATCGCTCATTTGCTGCTGCGTGGTCAGGATCTGGGCCTGGCGAGCATGGCCTGTGACGTGGCGGCACTGTTGGGTGAGCGCGATATCCTGCGTGGTGCCGGTGCGGATTTGCACAGCCGCCTGGCCCTGTTATCCGGTGAAGAAAAGGCCCGTGGCACCCAGGGCGGCGTGCAGCGTGCCCGGCAACTGGCGCGGCAATACCGTGGCTATTTAAGAGGCAAGGCAGAGCAGCCGGTGGCTGATCCCGATCATCCGCGCTGGCTCGGAGCCTTGCTGGCGCTGGCCTACCCGGACCGCGTCGCCCAGCAACGGCGGGCGGGCGGTGCCGAATACCGCCTCGCCAACGGCCGTGCCGCGTTGTTCGCCGAAGCCGACAGCCTGATGAAACAACCCTGGCTGGTGATTGCCGATCTGGGCAGCCGCCAGGGCCAGCGTGAAGAACGGATTTACCTCGCGGCGGATTTTGATCCGGCGCTGTTCGACTCGGTGTTGGCCGAGCAGGTGCGCAATGTCGACCAGCTTGACTGGGATGAGCGCGAAGGCGTGCTGCGGGCCGAACGCCAGCGCAAGGTCGGCGAACTGGTGCTCAGCCGCGAGCCGCTGACCGGCCTCGACGAATCTGCCCGCAGCCAGGCGCTGGTCAACCTGGTGCGGCGCAAAGGTCTCGAACTGCTGCCCTGGACCCCGGAGCTGCGCCAATGGCAGGCGCGGGTGATGCTGATGCGTGGTCTGGATAGCGGCAAGGCCAGTGAATGGCCGGATGTCAGCGACAGCGCCTTGCTTGCCAGCCTGGAACACTGGTTGATGCCGTACCTGGGCAAGGTGTCGCGCCTGAGCCATTTCGCCAATCTGGATATTTCCAGCTTCCTGCATAACCTGCTGCCGTGGCCGTTGCCGGCGCGGTTGGACGAGCTGGCGCCGCACCATCTGAAGGTGCCGTCGGGCTCGTCGGTGCGGCTGGACTACAGCGAGCAGCCGCCGATTCTGGCGGTGCGCTTGCAGGAATTGTTCGGGCTGGCGGACACCCCACGGATTGCCGGCGGGCGGCAGGTGGTCAAGCTGCACCTGTTGTCGCCGGCCAGACGGCCCGTGCAGGTGACGCAGGACCTGGCGAACTTCTGGCGCAGTACTTACGCCGAGGTGAAGAAGGATTTGAAGGGGCGATATCCCAAGCATTACTGGCCGGATGATCCGTTGATTGCTGAACCGACTGCCCGGATCAAGCCGAGAAAGTAAGTACATCGCAGATCTAAATTGGGAGCTGGCTTGCCTGCGATGGCATCACCTCGGTCTGTCGGATAGACCGAGGTGCCTGCATCGCGGGCAAGCCCGGCTCCCACACAAGCCAGCTCCCACACTGTTTCGCCGCGTGGCTTACTGCGCGGCGGGCAACAGGAACCGCGCAATCACCGGCAAATGATTGGAGATACGCACCGTATCGCTCTGGCGCACCTTGCTCTCAACCTTCTTGATGCGCGAGCTGTGGAACAGGTAATCCAGCGTACGGTCCGGCCCCTCTACGGTTGGGTCATTCGGGAAATACGTCAGCCACTGGTCCCGGTCAATCCCGCTGGATTGGCTGTTGCTCGGGATCATCGGGTACTTTTCCCACAGCAGGTGCAGCTCACTGTCCGGCGAGTATTGCCCGCGCTTGCCGGGGTCCAGGCGCAGGAACTGTCCCAGCGGCAGCAGGTTGAAATCCCCACCCATCAGCCATGGCGTGCCGCGGCTCTCGAATTTATCCACCAGCTTGACGGTCGCCTGCACCTGTTCCAGCACGGCGTTGTGCCCGGGGGCCGCGCCGTCCAGGCGAGTATTGAGCACGGCCAACTGGCCGCCATCGCTCAACGGCAGGTAGGTCAGCAATAACGCGGGCTTGGGCTGGAACTGACGGCTGATCAGGTTGGCGCGTGCCACCGGCAATTGCAGGCGCTCGGCGTGTTCGATCTGGTAGCGGCTCATGGTCACCAGCTTGCGGCCGACGCTGCCGAAGATATGCAGGTCGGGCACGAAGTCGGCTTTCCAGTCGAAGGCCTGGGCGCTGCACGGGTAGAGGTCGGCCAGGCGTTCCTGGAGCAAGGCCAGTTGGTCCTGGTAGCTGGAAGGCTTGGCGCCTTCGTCGACTTCCTGCAACAGCAGGATGTCGGGCTGCTCGTCGCGGATCACCCGCGCCACTTCGTCGAGGCTTGAAGCCATGTCTTCAACGGTCGGGCGGTCGTCCGGGCCGCTGCCGTCCGGGGTGTCGTACCAGAACACGTAGTTCTTGCCCGCCAGGTACTGCACGTTCCAGGTCATGACCTTTAGCGCCTGCCCAGGCAGCAGGGTCGGCGCACGGGGCGCGACGCAGCGGATGGGCAGGGTTTCCTTGTCGGCAGGGCGCCAGGTCAGGCTGTAGATCAAGCCGCTCAGCAGGGCCGCGAGGATCAGCAGGCCCAGCAAGGTAATGCGCAGTAGTCGGGTCATCGGCTCGGCTTATGGCGTTGCAGGACAGGCCCGGAGCATATCACCGCGCGTCGGCGTCGCCACCAATCAACATGAACAGGCGGAACAACACCACGCTGGTGAACAGTTGCAGGAAGCTTTGTGCGCTGTCGATCAGCAGGCCCAGCAGCGGGTTCGGGTCCGGATAGACGGCCACGCTGGCGCCCTTGAGCAACCACAGCGGGGTCATCACGCACAGCAGGCACACCAGGATCCGCCAGAAATGCCCCCGGGTCAGGCGCAGGCTTTCCTTCATGGCCGACAGCGCCGACATGCCCCGCAGCACCAGCAGGTATTCGGCGAAAGCCAGCACCACCATCAGCCACAGGCCGGGCAGGAAATACAGCGACAGGCCCAGCAGGATCAGCAGCGTGCTGATTGCCGTCAGCAGGGCAAAGCGCGGCCACAGGGTCAGGGCCATGGCCAGCACATCCAGGGTGCGCGGCGATTCACCCCGGGTGCGGGCGTCGAGGAACAGGATCAGTGCGCCGGTGTACAGCGGGTACACCAGCAGCCCGATCACCACGCTGTAACCGGGAAACGCGTCTGGGCCGAGCGTGTGGTCGAGCACCTGTTGCAGCAGGGCTTCGAGGATCACCAGTGGCAGGCACAACTGCACGATGGCGCCCAGGTTGCGCTTGAAAAAGAAGAAGGAGTCGCGCAATACGTCTAACGGATTCATCAGGGTCTTCACAGGCCGAAAAGCAAGGGCGTTACTTTAACCGATCAAGAGCAGAGGCAAGCAAACGTAAACCTTGCGTAAAGACCATTGAAACAATCAGCAACAGCCCCATAACTGGGTTGTACCTTGCACATCGTGCGCAAGGCGAAGATTTCTACCGGCAATCTAACGAGGTCGCCATGAACAGCGAAGAACAAACCCTGATCGACGGACTGTTTTCACGGTTGCAGCAAGCCGAAACGGACTCAGCCCCCCGCGACGCCCAGGCTGAAGCGCGGATCAAGGAACACGTCACTCGCCAACCGGCCGCTGCGTACTACATGACCCAGTCGATTCTGGTGCAAGAGCACGCGATCAAGAGCCTCGATGCGCGGAACAAGCAGCAGGCCCAGCAGATCCAGGAGTTGCAGGACCAACTGCAACAGGCCAGGTCCCAGGCGGCGCAGCCTGCACCGAGCAGTGGCGGTTTCCTGTCGAGCATTTTCGGCGGCGGTTCCCGTGACCCGCAGCCGACCCAGAGCGCACCTGCGTCGTCGGGCGGTGGCTGGCGTGAACCGGCGCGTCCGTCGTTTGGCGGGCAACCTGCGCCGCAGCAGAACTACGGTGCTCCCCAGCAGAACTATCAGCAGCCACAACAGGCACCCGCAGCGCCGATTGGCAGCGGTTTCCTCGGCGGCGCCCTGAAAACCGCAGCTGGCGTGGCCGGTGGTGTGATGCTGGCAGAAGGCATCAGCAGCCTGTTCAGCCACAACTCGCAACAACCGCAAGTGGTTGAAGAGATCATCCGCGAAGAGCCGGCTCCGGCCAGCGACAACGGCAACTGGGGCAACGACGACCAGAAATATGCCGGCAACGACAGCTGGGGCAGCGACAACGCCTCCGACAGCTTCGCCGACAACGACTATTCCGACGACTCCTCCTCCTTTGGCGACGACGATTCCTTCGTCTGACCCACACTCAACCGGGGCGCTTCGTCGCCCCGGGCTGATTTTTCTCGGAAACTCCCGTGTGGCTGGCATACTGGCAACCTTTCCGGGCCTTTGAGTCCGGGGTCCATGCGCGTGTCATGAGGATTTGCGGTGAAAAAGATAGCCGTGTTCGCCGATGTACAAAACCTCTACTACACCGTGCGCCAGGCGTACGGCTGTCACTTCAACTACGCGGCGCTGTGGGCTGACATCAGCCAGCGCGGGCAGATTGTCGAGGCGTATGCCTATGCCATCGACCGTGGCGACAGCAAACAGCAGCAGTTCCAGCAGATCCTGCGCAACCTGGGTTTTACCGTAAAGCTCAAGCCCTACATCCAGCGCAGCGACGGCTCGGCCAAGGGCGACTGGGACGTGGGCATCACCATCGACATCATGGACGCCGCCGCCCATGTCGACGAAGTGGTGCTGGCCTCCGGCGACGGTGATTTCGACATGCTGCTGGACCGCATCATCAGCAAGCACGGCGTCGAAGCCGTGGCCTACGGCGTGCCGGGGCTGACGGCCAACTCATTGATACGCGCCGCCAGCCGCTACGTGCCGATCGAAGGCGCGTTGCTGCTTAAATAGATTTTTGACGGAGTTGGAACAGGTTTGGAACGTATAGCGGTCATCGACTTTGAAACCACCGGCATCCAGCCGAGCAGCAGCTGCCGGGCCACGGAAATCGCCGTGGTCATCCTGGAGCAGGGCCAGATCGTGGACCGCTACCAGAGCCTGATGAACGCTGGTGTGCGTGTGCCGGGGTTTATCGAGCAACTGACCGGCATCAGCAACGCCATGCTGCGCACCGCACCGTCGGCGGAGCGGGTGATGAACGAGGTGAACGAGTTTGTCGGCACCACGCCGCTGCTGGCCCACAACGCCGCGTTTGACCAGAAGTTCTGGGATTTCGAGCTGGGGTTGATCCGGCGTACGCGTTTGCAGAAATTTGCCTGTTCGCTATTGCTGGCGCGACGCTTGATGCCGGCGGCGCCGAACCACAAGCTGGGTACCCTGACCTCATTTGCCCAACTGCCCCACACCGGCAAGGCCCACCGGGCGATGGCGGATGCGGAGATGGCGGCGAACCTTACCGCGCATCTGGCCGAGGAACTGCGTCGCACCCACGGGTTGCGGGAGTTGTCACACGAATTGCTGTGCAGCCTGCAGAAGGTTCCGGCGGCGAAGATCAATGATCATCTGAAGAAGCATCGCGGGTTCTAAGTCGCTTGAGCAGAACTCCATCTTCAACATGACGAAGATCCAAATGTGGGAGCGGGCTTGCTCGCGAATACGGAGTATCAGCAAACACATGCGCTGACTGACACACCGCATTCGCGAGCAAGCCCGCTCCCCCATTAGTTTTGCGGTGTTATCGAGGCTGTAAGCAGTCCAGCGACCGATCCACCACCACCTTCGAATCAGTGAAGCTACTGACGTCATCGCAGGCAAGCCAGCTCCCACAGTTGAGCGAGGGTGTTTCAGGCAACTCGGTCAACTATGGCGATCGTTCCCACGCTCCGCGTGGGAATGCCGCCCTGGACGCTCTGCGTCCGCTCTTCAAGTCGTGACGCAGAGCGTCACCGGATGCGTTCCCACGCAGAGCGTGGGAACGAGCTGCCGAGCGGCGTGTTCAGTTGCCACTCTTCCCATTCCCCTCCAACTGCCCCAACGGCACCCGCCGCTCTATCGCGCTCGACAAGATGATCGAGGTCTTGCTGAACCCGAATTTCGCCACCCGATTGATCAGGTTCTCCAGCTCCGGCATCGAGCCCACCGCCGCCTGCATGATCACGCACGGATCGCCCGTCACCCGATGGCATTCAGTCAACTCGGGAATTTCCGACAGTGCGTCGTAAACCTTCTGGCTCCCATGATTGGTCAACCGCAACTCAATCACGCACTGGATCGGCAACCCCACCTTCGACAGGTCGACCTTGGCCTGATACCCGGTAATCACACCACTGGCTTCCAGTTTCGCCACTCGCTCAGCCACGGCGGGCGCGGACAGGTTCACGGTGCGCGCCAGTTGCGCGTAGGACGCGCGGCCGTCTTCCAGCAGGGCGCTGAGAAGCATACGGTCGTATTTGTCCATGATAAGGCTCCGGGAATGCATAGCTTTCGAAAGCACGGTTTATAGCCTTGATAACCATGTTTTGAAAAGTGTACTGGCGCTTTAAACAGGTTTTGTAACTTATGTTTACGGCCGGGGATTTCTAAAATAACGCTCCCTTGTCCTGCCACAGAGCTGCCCAATGCCTGGCCCACGTCGCTTTCCCTTACCGTTGATCGCCGCCTTTTTTGCGTTGTACGTGATCTGGGGGTCTACCTACCTGGTGATTCGCATTGGTGTGGAGTACTGGCCGCCGCTGTTGCTGGCGGGGATTCGCTTTATGACGGCGGGCGCGCTGATGTATGCCTTCCTGCGCTGGCGTGGGGCCCCGGCGCCGACCTGGGTGCAGTGGAAGGCTGCCGCGAAGATCGGCATTTTGCTGCTGACCTTCGGCAACGGTGCGGTCAGTGTGGCCGAACATACGGGCGTGGCGTCCGGGGTTGCCGCGTTGGCGGTGGCGACGGTGCCGTTGTTCACCTTGCTCTGTGGTTATTTCTGGGGCGCGCGTAATACCCGTCTGGAATGGGCCGGGGTGGTGCTGGGGATTATCGGTATCGCCATGCTCAATATGGGCTCCAACCTGCAATCGAGCCCCACCGGTGCGGCCTTGCTGATTTTTGCGGCGGCGGCCTGGGCCTTTGGTTCGGTGTGGAGCAAGCATTTGCCGCTGCCTCAAGGCGCGATGGCCAGTGCGGCGGAGATGCTGATCGCAGGTTTCGTGCTGCTGTTGCTCAGTGCCGTCAGCGGCGAACACCTCCAAGCCATGCCGCCGCTGGAAGGCTGGCTGGCCCTGGCGTACTTGACCGTGTTCGGCTCGATCATCGCCTTCAATGCCTATATGTACCTGCTCAAGCACGTACGCCCGGCGGCGGCCACCAGCTATGCCTACGTCAACCCGGCGGTGGCGGTGTTGCTCGGGATTGTGTTTGTCGGTGAGACCATCGGCACGGAGGAAGCCCTGGCGATGTTGGTGATTATCAGCGCGGTGCTGCTGATCAGCCTGCCACAGTGGCGAAAGCCAAAACCGGAAATAAGGTAAACTGCCGCGCATTGCGACCTTGCGCTGACTTTTTCCTACGGTATTTCCATGACTTTCGCCACACTTGGCCTGATCGAACCCTTGCTGCGCGCCCTTGAGACGCTTGGCTACCAGACCCCGACGCCGGTGCAGGCGCAAGCCATTCCGGCGGTGCTGGCAGGCCGTGACCTGATGGCTGCGGCCCAGACCGGCACCGGCAAGACCGCCGGTTTCGCCGTGCCGCTGCTGCAACTGCTGACCATGGAAGGGCCGAAAGTCAGCGCCAACTCGGTGCGCGCGCTGATCCTGTGCCCGACCCGCGAACTGGCCGAGCAGGTTCATGCGAGCGTCGCCGAGTACGCCCAAAACGTGCCGCTGACCACTTACGCCGTGTACGGCGGCGTGAGCATCAACCCGCAGATGATGAAGCTGCGCAAAGGCGTTGATGTGCTGGTCGCCACCCCTGGCCGCCTGATCGACCTGTTCCGCCAGAACGCGCTGAAGCTCAACCAGCTGCAAACCCTTGTGCTGGATGAAGCCGACCGCATGCTCGACCTGGGCTTCTCCGAAGAACTGGCGAACATCTACCGCATGCTGCCGAAAAAGCGCCAGACCTTGCTGTTCTCCGCAACCTTCTCCGACGAGATCCGCCAGTTGGCCGGGCAGATGCTCAACGACCCGCTGACCGTCGAAGTCAGCCCGCGCAACGTCGCCGCCAACACCGTCAAGCAATGGGTGGTGCCGGTGGACAAGAAGCGCAAGGCGGAACTGTTTGTGCACCTGATGCGCAAGGGCCGCTGGAAGCAGGTGCTGGTGTTCGCCAAGACCCGTAACGGTGTGGACGCGCTGGTGGAAAAACTCCAGGGCCTGGGCATCAATGCCGACGGGATTCACGGCGACAAGCCACAAGCCACGCGCCAGCGTGCGCTGGATCGCTTCAAGAGCAGCGACGTGCAGATCCTGGTGGCCACCGACGTGGCGGCCCGTGGCCTGGATATCGAAGACTTGCCGCTGGTGGTCAACTTTGACCTGCCGATCGTGGCCGAGGACTACATCCACCGCATCGGCCGTACCGGTCGTGCGGGCAACACCGGTGAGGCGATTTCCCTGGTGTGCGCCGATGAAGTGAACATGCTGTCGGCCATCGAGATGCTGACCCGTCAGACGTTGACCCGGAAGATGGAGCAGGACTTCGAACCGGAGCACCGTGTGCCGGATACCGATGCCACTGGCCAGGTGGTGAAGAAGCCGAAAAAGCCGAAGAAACCCAAGGCTTCGGGCGGCGGTGGTGGCAAGCGCAACCTGGGCAAGTGGGTGGACAGCGGGGAGGCGACGCCGGTCGAGCCTTCGATCAAGCCAGTGCGTAAGGTGCCCGTGTTTAACACCGGGCCGCGGAAAAAGAAGTAGGGCTTGTTGGTTATCAAGTAAACGCATAGTGACTACCGTGAGCGGAGCAATTCCGCTCGCGTCAAGTTGTGCCTCGTCATCCTTGATGAGTTATTGCTTGTGATTTGGATATTTTTTGTAATTGTCGCCGTGTTTAAGTGCTGGAACTTAAAATGCTTCATTTCCACTGAGGTTGAGTCAGAAACTGATTTCTGAATGACGAACTTAGATGGAGATGTAGATATGGCTGTGTTTTTAGTACCTTTTGTTTTGCCGGTCCTGGCGGCGGCGGGCATTATCGGCGGCGTTGTTGTAGACGGCGAAATCAAGAAAGGCAAGGCCGCTGACGAGAAAGCTTTCAAGCAGGTAGAGTTGCGTGTGGCCGAATTAAGGTCCCGGGTTGAAGATCATGCGGCGCGCGGCGAGTATGGGCAGGCAATCCATTCGTTCAGAGAGTTGATGTCGTTGTATGAGGCTAATTATTCGATCAGTCCTGAGATAAGGGCGCCATTGGATAAGTATCTACAGGATATGCTTTATACCAGTCAGGAAGAGGGCCAGAAACTCAGCTACGCCTTCAAGCAGGAATGGAACGATTTGAAACACGGCGATCCTTCCAGACTCTTCAGTGCGTATTCAGGTTATATAGAAAATCTGAAAATTTTACTGCCTGAAGAGGATGCTTTCCTGCAGAAGCAAGTAACAGCTTTTAAACGTGCCTATCCCGATCTAACAGCCAGTTGAGTCAGAGGTAACTTTGCTGCCGGGCGGTGATGGGGTGAGTGGGTCATGCCGGGGTGGCCGGCCTCAACCACTCAAGAACACCGCGCCCTGCCGCCTGCCCGCTGGCAAAACACCCCGTCAGCAAATACCCGCCCGTCGGCGCTTCCCAGTCCAGCATCTCGCCTGCGCAAAAAACGCCCGGCAATTGCTTGATCATCAAGCGTTCATCCAGCGCCTCAAACGGCACGCCGCCTGCGGTACTGATGGCTTCATCCATTGGGCGGGTTTTCACCAGCGTCAGCGGCAGCGCCTTGATATCCACCGCCAGCTGCGCCGGATCATTGAAGTGCTCCGCCGGTGACAGCTCGCGCAAAAGCGCCGCCTTCACCCCATCCAATCCCAACTGACTGTGCAAATGCTTGCTCATCGAGCGTGAGCCGCGCGGCTTGCTCAGCGCTGCGATCACCTTGTCCAGTGGCTTACTCGGCAACAGGTCAATGTGCACCGTGGCCGATCCATCCCGGTTGATCGCCTCACGAATCGGTGCCGACAACGCATAGATCAGGCTGCCTTCGATGCCCGTGGCGGTGACCACACATTCCCCCAGCCGTGGCTTGTCGTCTGCCAGGCCAATGGCGACGTTTTTCAGCGGTACCCCGGCGAATTTGCTGACCATCAACTCGCTCCAGGCCGACACCTCGAAGCCACAGTTGCTCGGTTGCAACGCCGCGTAAGGCACGCCTTTGTCTTCCAGCAACTTCAGCCACGCCCCATCCGAGCCCAAGCGCGACCAACTGCCGCCGCCCAAGGCCAGCAACACCGCATCACCGCGTACGCTTTTGTCGCCCTCGGGGCTGTGGATAAGCAGGCTGCCGTCGGCATTCCAGCCCAGCCAGCGATGGCGGGTGTGGATAACTACGCCCTGGTCGCGCAGGCGCTTGAGCCAGGCCCGCAGCAGCGGGGCGGCTTTCATGTCAGTAGGAAACACCCGGCCGGAGCTGCCGATAAAGGTTTCAATTCCCAGCCCGTGTATCCATTCGCACAACGCATCGGCACCGAACTGGCGCAGCAACGGCGCCATGCACGGCGCCCGTTCGGCATAGCGCGCCAGAAACGCCGAGTACGGTTCGGAATGGGTGATGTTCATGCCGCCCACGCCCGCCAGCAGGAACTTGCGGCCTACCGAGGGCATGCCGTCGTACAGGTCGACCCGGATCCCGGCCTGGCTCAACACTTCGGCGGCCATCAGCCCCGCCGGGCCGCCGCCGATGATGATGACGTGTTGAGATGGGGTTTGAGTCTGGGGCATGGGGATAACTGCGGTTCGGCAAAGTAGGCCGAGCATTCTACCCGAGGATGCTCATGCTGCCTGATCAAAAAACATACAGCCTTCTGCAGGCCAGGCGGCTTATGGCCTGCAGGGGCTTTCACTCAGGTTATCCACAGGCAGTTCCACAGCGATTGTGGGTAACGCGCATAACTCAATGACAGCCTGATGACGTCCAGACGCGCTGCGCGCTGTGGTGCAGGATCCCGTGGCGACGGGCCAGGGCAGGGCGGTCTTTGCTGTAGCCGCCGCCGATCACCCCGACCACCGGAATATCGCGGCCCAGGCAGTGCCGCATCACGCTTTCATCGCGGGCGGCGACGCCTTGGTCTGTCAGCTTGAGGTAGCCGAGGGCGTCGTCCTTGTGCACATCCACGCCGGCGTCATACAGCACCAGGTCGGGCTGATACAGCGGCAGCAGGTAGTTGAGGGCATCGTCGACCACCTTGAGGTAGTCCGCGTCGCCCATGCCCATGGGCAGCGGGATGTCCCAGTCGCTTTGCGCCTTGCGCGCGGGGAAGTTCTTTTCGCAGTGCAGGGACACGGTGATTGCATCCGGGGTGTCGTGGAGGATGCGTGCGGTGCCGTCGCCCTGGTGCACGTCGCAGTCGAAGATCAGCACCCGGTTGACCCGCCCGCTGGCCAGCAGGTAATGGCTGATCACGGCCAGGTCGTTGAAGATGCAGAAACCCGCCGGGTAATCGTAGTGGGCGTGGTGGGTGCCGCCGGCCAGGTGGCAGGCCAGGCCGTGCTCCAGGGCCTGCTCGGCGGCCAGCAACGAGCCGCCCACCGCGCGCACGGTGCGCCGGGCCAGGGCTTCGCTCCAAGGCAGGCCAAGGCGCCGTTGGTCTTCGCGCGACAACTCGCCGCTCATGTAGCGTTCGATATACCCAGGTTCATGGGCCAGGGCCAGAATCTCGGCGGGGCAGAGTTCCGGGCGCAGCAGTTGGCTGTCCCGTGTCAGGCCGCTCTCCACCAGATGGTCACGCAACAGGCGGAATTTATCCATGGGGAAGCGGTGGTCTGCCGGGAACTCGGGGCTGTAGTCGTCGTGGTAGATCAATGGCAAGGGCATGGCGATTTCTGACGGGAACCAGCGACGGATCTTAACAGCGCGTTACACTCACGCACATGGCAAGGGAGGGGGACCAATGGAGCCGATACTGCAATTGGAAAGCGCACGCCTGGTGCTGCGTCAATGGAGCGATGCCGACTTGCCGGAGTTTGCGCGCATGTGCGCCGACCCGCAGGTGATGCGGTATTTCCCGGCCACCTTGAGCCGCCTGGAAAGTGCTGCGCTGATCGGGCGTATTCGCGGCCATTTTGCCGAGTACGGTTTTGGCCTGTGGGCCTTGCAGCGCAAGGACAGCGGCGAGTTCATCGGCCTCACCGGCTTGCTGAATGTGAGCTTCGAGGCCCCGTTCACTCCGGCGGTGGAGATCGGCTGGCGCCTGGCCAGGGAACACTGGGGCCTGGGTTACGCCAGCGAAGCCGCCTGGACTGCCCTGCGCTGTGGTTTCGACCGGCTGAAGCTGGACGAAATCGTTTCGTTTACCACTGAAGCCAATCTGCCATCACAAAAAGTCATGCAGGCCATCGGTATGCATTACGATCCCCTGGCAGATTTTGAACACCCCAAGGTCGCAGCCGATGACCCCTTGCGGCATCATGTGTTGTATCGCATCACCCGCGCCCAATGGTTGGACACGCTGCACGGATAAGCAGCCCGGAATGCCCAATAGATTGTTGTAGGAGATGCTCTATGAGCCAAGTGTTGGAAGATCTGGTGGACCTGCTGACCCTGGAACCGATCGAGGAAAACCTCTTTCGCGGCCGCAGCCAGGACCTGGGCTTTCGCCAGCTGTTCGGCGGCCAGGTGCTCGGCCAGTCGCTGTCGGCGGCCAGCCAGACCGTTGAAGAGGCGCGGCATGTGCATTCGTTGCACGGTTACTTCCTGCGCCCCGGCGATGCGGCGTTGCCGGTGGTGTATTCGGTTGACCGGGTGCGCGATGGCGGCAGTTTCAGCACGCGCCGGGTGACGGCGATCCAGAAGGGCAACCCGATCTTCACCTGCAGCGCTTCGTTCCAGTACGACGAAGAAGGCTTCGAGCACCAGACCACCATGCCTGCGGTGGTTGGTCCGGAAAACCTGCCCTCGGAGCTGGAACTGACCCAGCAGCGCGCGCACCTGATTCCCGAGCACATGCGCGAAAAGCTGCTGTGCCCCAAGCCGATCGAAGTAAGGCCGGTGACCGAGAAAGACCCGTACAACCCGCAGCCGTCCGACCCGGTCAAATACGTGTGGTTTCGTGCGGACGGCGCCCTGGCCGATTCGCCGGCGCTGCACAAATACCTGCTGGCCTACGCTTCGGACTTCGGCCTGCTGACCACCTCGCTGCTGCCCCACGGCAAGACCGTGTGGCAGAAAGACATGCAAGTCGCCAGCCTCGACCACGCGCTGTGGTTCCACGCCGACCTGCGTGCCGATGACTGGTTGCTCTACGCCATGGACAGTCCGTGGGCCGGCAATTCCCGTGGGTTCTCCCGGGGCAGCGTGTACAACCGCGCCGGGCAACTGGTGGCATCCGTTACCCAGGAAGGCTTGATTCGTCATCGCAAGGATTGGGCATGAGCCTCAGTGATGTGAAGCACTGGGTGTTCGACATGGATGGCACCCTGACGGTGGCCGTGCATGATTTTGCGGCGATCCGCGTGGCCCTGGATATTCCGGCGACTGACGACATTCTTACGCACCTGGCGGCGTTGCCCGCCGATGAAGCAGCGGCCAAGCATGCGTGGTTGCTTGCGCATGAGCGTGAGTTGGCGCTGGGTTCGGTGGCGGCGGAGGGGGCGGTGGAGTTGGTGCGGGAATTGGCCGGGCGGGGTTATCGCCTGGGCATCCTGACGCGCAATGCGCGGGAGCTGGCCCATGTGACATTGCAGGCGATCGGCCTGGCGGACTGCTTTGCGGCCGAGGATGTGTTGGGGCGTGATGATGCGCCGCCCAAGCCTGACCCGGGTGGTTTGTTGAAGCTGGCGCGAGCGTGGGAAGTGGCGCCGCAAGAGATGGTGATGGTCGGTGATTACCGGTTTGATCTGGATTGCGGGCGGGCGGCGGGGACGAAGACTGTGCTGGTCAATCTGCCGGAAAACCCGTGGCCGGAGCTGGCGGATTGGCATGCTGAAGATTGCGCGGTATTGCGCCGGATGATTTAGTCCGGTTGATGAAAATCCAATGTGGGAGCGGGCTTGCTCGCGAACGCGGTGTGTCAGTCAATACATAGGCTGACTGATCCACCGCATTCGCGAGCAAGCCCGCTCCCACATTTTTGATCCGGTTTCTTCAGTGGTTATTGGAACAGTACTTTCTGCCCCTCAGGCGACGTAAACATCTTGTCCCCGTTATGCCCAACCCCCGGCACTTCCACCAGCTTGTGGCCCAACTGCGGGTGCCGCTGCTTGAGGTAGTCAAAATAATTGTGCCCGCGAATCAAGCGATACGCGCCCTGGGTTTCAGCGCCGCAGCTCTTGTCCAGCGCCGGGTGATTCGGGTCGGTGTCCTGCTGGCCCAGCAAGTAAGTGACATTACGCGAGACGTAAGCCTGCTCCAGCTGCTCGGCACTTTGCCCCTTGGCGTAGGCCGGCAGGTTTTGCATGCCGTACTTCCAGTCGTTGAAGCCCGGGCAACTGGCAACATCGAATTTCACCGGACGCTGTGGGCTGAAGTACGCGTAGGACGACGGGTTGGCCACCACATAACGCAGGCTGATGCCCTCGGTTTGCAGCAGCGGGTGATCATGCCCGGTCAGCGCAAAACGCTGCACCACTTGGCCGCCACCGGAATGGCCGGCCACCACGATTTCCTTCAGGTTCGGGAACAGCTTGCGGTTGCCCAGGTGCTTGATGATCTGGTCCAGCGCGCCGTAGGAGCTGATCTGGCCCGGGCCTGTGGACGGCTCGCCGGCCATCCAGTCGTTACTGTTCCAGCGCAGGGTCTGGCTGTCGATCTGGTTGCGCTTGAGGTCGGTCTGGTTGAGGAACTGTGGCGCAATCACCAGGGTATTGGCGTTTTGTCCTGCGGCTTCGGCCGCTTTTTCGCCGCTGTCCAGGTAGGTCATCGCGTTGCGCAAACGGCCATGCACGATGATCAGCGCGCGGGTGACTTGAGGCAGCGGCTGGCGCCAGTCCTGGCTCAAGCCGACGCTCAGGTCGCCGGCATCCAGGTGAAAACGATCGGGGCTGACCACCTTGACGCCATGTTCGGCAGCCCAGGTGGAGGAGGAACAGGTGATCAACAAACCTAACAGCAGACCCAGTCGTTTATTCATTTAAAGGCTCTTGGCGGTAAAGGTGTCGCATTGAGTGATCTGGCCCTGGGCGAAGCCGGTCTTGAACCAGCGAACCCGCTGTGCCGAGGTGCCGTGGGTAAACGAGTCAGGCACCACGCGGCCCTGGCCCTGTTGCTGCAAGCGGTCATCGCCAATCGCGTTGGCCGCATTCAGTGCTTCTTCAATGTCGCCGGGCTCCAGCCAGTTCAGGCGCTTTTGCGCGCGGTTGGCCCACACCCCGGCGAAGCAGTCGGCTTGCAGCTCCTGGCGCACCAGCAGGCCGCCGTCGCCTTGCATCTGCCGGCCTTGCTGGCGGGCTGCCTGAATCTTCGCCGAGATGCCCAGCAGCGTCTGCACGTGATGTCCGACTTCATGAGCGATCACGTAGGCCTGGGCGAAGTCGCCGGCGGCCTTGAAGCGCTGGGACATTTCCCGGAAGAAATCCAGGTCCAGGTAGACCTGTTGGTCTGCCGGGCAATAGAACGGCCCGCTGGCGGACGTGGCGCCACCGCAGGCGGAGTTCACCCGACCACGGAACAGGATCAGTTTGGGGTTCTTGTAGGTCAGGCCGTTTTCCTGGAACACCTGGGCCCAGGTGTCTTCGGTGTCGCCGAGTACGGCGCGCACGAAGTCGGCTTGTTCATCATTGGCCGGCGGCGCCTGGCGGGTTTGCGGGCTGACGGAGGGCGCTTGCTCGGTGAGCTGGCCGCTGAGTTGCCCGAGGATCTGCATCGGGTCCTGGCCGGTCAGCCAGCCGATGCCGACGATCAGCACGATGGCCGTCAGGCTCAGGCCCTTGCCGCCCCCAAAACGCATGCCACCGCCACCGCCGCCGCTGTCATCGCGGGCGTCTACCACGTTGTCGCTGCGTCGGCCTTTTTTCCATAGCATGTGGCAATCCTCTTTGTGAACCTGCAGCTCAGTGTTGTTGGTGTGTAGGGTTGGCGCCAGTCCGGCTGTCTGACGATGCTAAACGCTGCGTCGTCCGATCTGTATGAAGCTTGTGTCAGTCGCGGCAATACCCTTCGCCGGTGTCGACGATCAGGCAGTCCTTCTTGTCGGCCAGCCATTTCAGGCCAGTGGCTTCGCCGTCGCCAGCGCTCAGGATCTGCGGGCCGTCCGGGCGTTCAAAGGTGATGCCGTCTTCGGATGCCTGGCCCTTGAAGGTGCCGGAATCGTCGTCATCCAGGCCGTATTTCATGGTCAGTACATAGTGGCCGCGGCCGATGCTGTCGTCCTTGGCGATGGTCAGGTTCAGGCCTTCGACGCCAATCCACTTGCCGACCCATTTGTCGGTGGGCAGCACTTGCGGTACCAACGTTGCCTGGACAGACGGCGGGGCGGGCGCCTTGGCGGTCTCGGCTTGCTTGTCGCAGGCGCTGAGCAGCGTCAGGGTCGAAAGAATCAACAGGGTTTTTTTCATGGTGAGAAAGCCTTGGTTAAAAAACGCGCAGTGGGCGGGGCGGCGTGAAGCGTTGGACTGGAAAACCGCAATTTAGTGCGCTGTTCGAACAGTGTTTGGTTATGCTCTTGAGCGAGGCGCTTTACCCGTTCTAGATTATGCCGCGGTATGCGGCGGTCATTTCAGCCTGCCACTCAAGAGAATGCAATGACCCTCAGTACCCCACTTTCCGGCGTCAACCACCCGCTCAAAGGCATTTTGCTGATTGTGGTGGCGACCTTTCTGTTTTCCAGCCACGACGCGCTGTCCAAATACCTGGCCGGGTTCTACCCGATCGTGATGGTGGTGTGGGCCCGCTACCTGGTGCACACGCTGTTGATGGCCGGGATCTTCCTGCCGCAATCGGGCCTGCGGGTACTGCGCAGCAAACGCCCTTTACTGCAAGTGGCGAGGGCGTTGTGCTTGCTGGGCACCAGCCTGTTCTTTACGGCGGCGCTGCACTTTATCCCGTTGGCCGAGGCCACGGCGGTCAACTTTCTTGCGCCGATCCTGGTCACCGCGTTGTCGGTGCCGCTGTTGGGCGAACACGTGACCCGCGGCCAATGGCTGGCGGTGATTTGCGGGTTTATCGGGGTGCTGATCATTGTGCACCCGGGCGGTGAGCTGTTCACCCCCGCGGTGTTGTTGCCGCTGACGTCGGCGTTGTTCTTCTGCTTCTACCAACTGCTCACCCGCATCCTCAGCAAGTACGACACCCCCACCACCAGCAACTTCTTCGCCGGGTTGTGCAATACCTTGGTGATGAGTGCGCTGGTGCCGTTCTTCTGGCAAGTACCGAGCCTGTGGCACGGGGTGCTGATGCTGGCGCTGGGCACTTGCGGGATGACCGCACACTTGATGCTGACCCAGGCCTTCCGCTTCGCAGCGCCGGCCCTGCTGGCGCCGTTCGGCTATTGCCAGATCGTGTTTGCGGGGTTGTTGGGCTGGCTGGTGTTCAACCACACCCCGGACCTGACCACCGTGGTCGGGATCGGGGTGATTTGCCTGAGCGGGTTGGCCGCTGCCTGGCAGCAGCGGCGCAGGTAGGAAACTCAGACCTCGACGGTCGGAATCTTGCGCGGCGCCATGAAGTACATCCAGATCAGCGCGATGAAGTACATCGCCGGAATCAGGGTGAACAGCACGGTGTAGTTGTTGTTGGTCACGGTCAGGATATGGCCGACGATCTGGGTCATGAACATCCCGCCGATGGCCGCGCACATGCCGCCAAAACCAAACACCGTACTCATCATGTGCTTGGGCGTGTAGTCCATCACCAGGCTCCAGATGTTGGCGGTCCAGGCCTGGTGCGCGCCGATGGCCAGGGAAATCGCAAACACCGCGACCCACAGGTGGCTGGAGCCGGCGGCCATGATCACTCCGACGATGCAGCAGGCAAACAGCAACATCGACAGCAGCCGCGCCTTGATCGGGTTCATCCCGCGTCCGATCAGGAACGAAGACAGGATCCCGCCGCCGATGCTGCCGAAGTCCGCCGTCAGGTAAATGATGATCAGCGGGATGCCCATCTGGGTCACGTTGATGCCCAGGTTGTATTGCTGATTCAGGAACGGCGGCAGCCAATACAGGTAGAACCAGAACACCGGTGCGGTCATCGAGTAGGCGAGGGCGAAGGCCCAGGTGCCGCGCATCCGCAGGATCCGGCTGAACGGTACGCGGGGTTGTTCCGGTTCGACTTCCTGTTGTACGTAGTCCAGTTCCGATTGCTTCACGCTTGGATGGTCTTCCGGGTTGTAGTACTTCAAGCCCCAGAGCACCAGCCAGATCCCGCCCAGTGCCGACATGCACAGGAACGCCGCCTGCCAACCCCACACGTGGAGGATCAGCGGCAGCAGCATCGGCGTCATCATCGCGCCGACGTTGGTGCCGGCGTTGAAGATCCCGGTGGCCACGGCACGCTCGCCAGCGGGGAACCACAGGCGGGTGGTCTTGACGCAGGCCGGGTAGTTGGCGGCTTCGGTCAGCCCGAGAATGAACCGGCAGACCATAAAGCCCACCGCCGAGGTGGCCAGGCCGTGGGCGCCAGTGGCCAGGCTCCACAGCAACACCGCGCAGAAGAACACGCGCTTGACGCCGACCCGGTCGATCAACCGGCCTTGCAGCACAAAGCCGATGGCGTAACCCACCTGGAACCAGAAGTTGATGTTGGCGTAGTCCATCGCCGTCCAGCTCATTTCCTTGGCCAGGATCGGTTGCATCACGCCGAGGGCGGCGCGGTCGATGTAGTTCAGGGTGGTGGCGAAAAACACCAGGGCCAGCATGCCCCAGCGGGTTTTACCGACAGCCATGGCGCCACGGATTTTGTCACCGATGCCGCTATGGGGATTGCTGTGGCCCACGGCCACGGCGGGATTTTGCGAAGGCATGAGGAAGTACCCGTTTTTTTGAAATTTTTATGGTGTGTTCAGGGTCTTGGTTAACCGAGGCCGCTCAATGGAAGCGGGGCTCAATGTGCTGTCGATGGTGCGCAGCGGCTAAAAAATCGTCAATTCGCCGATTGCCATTCTGTTCGATAATCGCCCATAAAACTAACCGGTTCGTACATTTCAATTGCTGTGATGAACCTGGCGGCCAATAATTTGCCGTAAACAAGACATGCCTCAATGCCGGGAGTCGCCCCATGCAACGCTCCATCGCCACCGTTTCCTTGAGCGGAACCTTGCCGGAAAAACTCGAAGCCATCACGGCTGCCGGGTTTGATGGCGTGGAAATCTTCGAAAACGATCTGCTGTATTACGACGGCAGCCCGCGTGAAGTTAGGCAAATGTGCGCCGACCTCGGCATTGCCATCACCTTGTTCCAGCCGTTCCGGGACTTTGAGGGCTGCCGCCGCGACCGCCTGACACGCAACCTGGAGCGGGCCGAGCGCAAGTTCGACTTGATGCAGGAGCTGGGCACCGACCTGGTGTTGGTGTGCAGTAACGCGTCAGCCGATTCCGTGGGCGATGAAAGCATTCTGCTGGATGACCTGAGCCTGCTGGCCGAACACGCTGGCCGCCGGGGCTTGCGCATCGGCTATGAAGCGCTGGCCTGGGGCCGGCACGTCAACACCTGGCAGCAGGTGTGGAACCTGGTGCGCAAGATCGATCATCCGAGCCTGGGCGTGTTGCTCGACAGCTTCCACACCCTGTCTCTCAAGGGCGACCCGAGTGCGATTGCCGAGATTCCCGGCGACAAGATTTTCTTTGTGCAGATGGCCGATGCACCGATCCTCGCCATGGATGTACTGGAATGGAGCCGGCATTTCCGCTGCTTCCCAGGCCAGGGCGAGTTCGACCTGGCGGGCTTTCTCGCCCCCATCATCAAGAGCGGCTACACCGGGCCGTTGTCCCTGGAAATCTTCAACGACGGCTTCCGCGCCGC
The DNA here is from genome assembly GCF_013386245.1 of Pseudomonas sp. 21615526. Taxonomy (NCBI): domain Bacteria; kingdom Pseudomonadati; phylum Pseudomonadota; class Gammaproteobacteria; order Pseudomonadales; family Pseudomonadaceae; genus Pseudomonas; species Pseudomonas sp. 21615526. The sequence goes on from NZ_JACAOM010000039.1 coordinate 74,711, forward strand.
GCCGACCCGGGCGAATGCCGCCGACGGCCTGCGCTCGCTGCTGTACCTCGAAGAGAAAACCCGCCAGCGATTGGAGCAAGAAGCGACGCCGGTCCCCGAGATCCTGTTTGAAACCCCGGCCGCCAGCGAATACGACGGCATTGAATTCCTGGAATTTGCCGTGGATGAAAACCTCGGTGCCAAGCTCACTTCATGGCTGGAGCGCCTGGGCTTCGTCAAGGCCGGGCAGCATCGATCCAAGAGCGTCAGCCTGTTGCGCCAGGGCGATATCAACCTGATCCTCAATTGCGAACCCTATTCCTTCGCCCATAACTTCTTCGAGGCCCACGGCCCGTCGTTGTGCGCCACGGCGATCCGGGTAAAGGACAGCGCCAAGGCCCTGGAGCGGGCGGTGGCCTACAAGGGCCAGCCGTATCGTGGGCTGGTCGGCCCCAACGAGCTGGAGCTGGCAGCGGTGCGCGCACCGGATGGCAGCCTGATCTACCTGGTGGACCAGCACGAAGGCGGCCTCTACGACACCGACTTCAACCTGCAACCGGCGAACGCCGCCAGCGGCGGCCTGCTGCGCATCGACCACATGGCCATGGCCTTGCCCGCCGACAGCCTCGACAGTTGGGTGTTGTTCTACAAAAGCTTGCTGGATTTCGAAGCCGACGACGAAGTGGTGCTGCCGGACCCCTATGGCCTGGTGAAAAGCCGGGCACTGCGCAGCCGTTGCAGCTCGATTCGCCTGCCGCTGAATATTTCCGAGAACCGCAACACCGCGATTTCCCACGCGTTGTCGAGCTATCGCGGCTCGGGTGTGCACCACATTGCCTTCGACTGCGCGGACATTTTCGCCGAGGTCAGCCGGGCCAAGGATGCGGGCGTGCCGCTGCTGGATATCCCGCTGAACTATTACGATGACCTGGCGGCGCGGTTTGATTTCGATGACGAGTTCCTCAGCCAGCTCGCGTATTACAACGTGCTGTACGACCGCGATGCCCAGGGCGGTGAACTGTTTCACGTTTATACCGAACCGTTCGAGGGCCGGTTTTTCTTCGAGATCATCCAGCGCAAGAACGGTTACGCCGGCTATGGTGCTGCCAACGTGGCGGTGCGCCTGGCGGCCATGGCCAAGTCCCGCAGCGGTGCGGTGCGCCAGGCCAGGTTGTAAGGTGCCGGCGCTTCCTTCGGCGTGCGGCGCGGCCCATAATCAGCGCCTGCACCTAAGGCCGTGAGCGCACCATGACCCTGACCTCCGAGCTTCCCGCCGCGGCCACCGCACCGCGCAAGAGCCGCAAGAACAACCCGGAAAAGACCCGCGAGAACATTCTCCAGGAAGCCATCGTCGAGTTTGTCACCCAGGGCCTTTCCGGCGCCCGGGTGGACGCGATCGCGGAGCGTATCCAGACCTCCAAGCGCATGATCTATTACTACTTCGGCAGCAAGGAGCAGCTCTACGTCGAGGTGCTGGAGAAACTCTACGGCGACATTCGCAACACCGAGACACGGATGAACCTGACGGCCCTGGAGCCCCGGGAAGCGATTCGCCGGCTGGTGGAGTTCACCTTTGATCACCACGATCAGAACGTGGATTTTGTGCGCATCGTGAGCATCGAGAACATCCACAACGCCGAGTATGTAAAGCAGTCGACGTCGATCAAGGCGATGAACAGCAACATCCTCGAAGCCCTTGGCACCACGTTGCGCCGGGGCGCCGAGTTGGGGTTGTTCCGGGAAGGGCTGGAGCCGCTGGACGTGCACTTGCTGATCAACTCGTTCAGCTTCTACCGGGTGTCGAACCGCCACACCTTCAGCGAGATCTTTCAGATCGAGTTGTCGGATGAGGCGGTCAAGCAGCGGCATCGGGCGATGATCTGCGAGTCGGTGTTGCGCTACCTGCAGGCTTGAGTTCAACACCGAGCAAAATGTGGGAGCGGGCTTGCTCGCGAATGCGGTGGGTCAGTAAAACATCCGGTGGCTGACACTCCGCATTCGCGAGCAAGCCCGCTCCCACATTTCTAATCCGGTTTCTACAGTTGGGTGGTCATGCTCTGGAAGTGCGCGAGCATGCGCTCTGCATCCGCCACTTCGCCAGTGAACAACTCAAACGCCTTCACCGCCTGAAACACCGCCATGTTGCCGCCATCCAGGGTGCGGCAACCCAGAGCGCGGGCGTTGCGCAGCAGTTCGGTTTCCAGTGGGAAGTAGACGATCTCCGCTACCCACAAGTCGGCGCGCAAGGTGTGCAGCGGCACCGGCATGCCCGGCAGCTTGGCCATGCCCATCGGTGTGGTATTCACCAGGCCATCGGCCTCGGCCATGGCGCTTTCCAGGTCATTGCCGGCCTGCGCCCGGCCGGTACCAAAATGCTGGTTGAGGTTGTTCGCCAGGCTGCGGGCACGTTCGGCGTCCATGTCGAAAATACTCAAGCGTTCCACGCCTTCACCCAGCAGCGCATGGGCGACTGCCGCCCCGGCGCCGCCCGCGCCCATCTGCACCACGAACTTTCGAGCCACATCACTCAAGCCCCGGCGAAAGCCTTCGGCAAAGCCCAGGCAGTCGGTGTTGTGGCCGATGCGTTTACCGTCGCAAAGCACCACGGTGTTCACCGCGCCGATGCCCCGTGCTTCGGGTGACAGGTCATCCAGCAGCGGCAGGATCGCCTGCTTGCACGGGTAGGTGATGTTCAAGCCGGTGAAGTTCATCTGTTCGGCCGCCATCAACAGGTCGGGCAGGGCGCGGGTATCCACCTGTAGCTGGTCGAGGTCGATCAGGCGATAGAGGTAGCGCAGGCCCTGGGCATCGCCTTCATGCTCATGCAGGGCCGGGGTGCGGGAAGCCTGGATGCCGGCGCCGATCAGGCCGGCCAGAATTCGACGTTTGGACACCACGCTCATCCCTTCAAGTTCTTGCTGAAATGTTCGAGGGCGAGGTGATAACCGTGGCTGCCAAACCCGGCCAGCACCGCCTTGGCAATCGGTGACACAAAGGAGTGATGACGGAAGGCTTCCCGGGCATGCACGTTGGACAAGTGCACTTCGATCACCGGCACTTCACTGGCCACCAGCGCATCGCGGATCGCCACCGAAGTGTGGGTCCAGGCTGCCGGGTTGATCACGATGCCGGCGCAACGGGCGCGGGCGCCGTGGATCCAGTCCAGCAATTCGCCTTCGTGGTTGGTCTGGCGGAATTCGACTTTCAACCCCAGCTGTTCGGCGCTGCGGCCACACAGGGCGGCAAGGTCGGCCAGGGTTTCGTGGCCATAAGTGGCGGGCTCGCGAGTGCCGAGCAGGTTGAGGTTGGGGCCGTTGAGCACCAGCACGATGGGCGGCATAGAGGGTTCTCCACTGTTGTTTTTATGTATGCCGATAAAATGTACTGAATGGTTAATTTGGTCAATCGCGTGGGTGGGAACCGTTCGATTACCGAACGCAGAATGAAAACCACCGTTGTGTGGATCAGAGTTGATATCAATTGAAAATCATTCTCGACAACGCTTAAGATGCCCGCCTGTTTCCTTAACATTCCAGGGAGTCGGTTTGTCGGACGTGGATCTCAAAGGCCTGTTTCTCAAGCACGCCGATACCCTGCGCGGGTATCTCGCACGCAAGGTACGGGACCCGCAGTTGGCCGCAGACCTGGTGCAGGAGAGTTTCCTGCGCCTGGCGCAAAAGCCGGCCGGCGAGCGCATCGACAACTCCCAGGGCTATCTCTATCGCACGGCCGGCAATCTGCTGATCGACCATATCCGCCAGGAGGCGCGGCGCAAGACCGACTCCGTGCCCCATGAGGCGCTGGCCGAGATTGAAGATGAAATGGCCGGGTTGGAGGCTCAGGCGATGGCGCAGCAACAGCGGCAGGCATTGAAGCAGGCACTGGCGGAATTGCCGGAGCGTACCCGGCAGATTTTCCGTCTCAACCGGATCGAGGGCATGACCCATGCCCAGGTCGCGCGCCACCTGGGCATTTCCGACAGCTCAGTGCAAAAGCACCTGGCCAAGGCGCTGGCGTATGTCATGCAGCGTTTGCAGGAAGGTGAGGCGGGGCCGTCCGACGAATGAATTACCGACAAACCTGGGGTCAGACGTCACAGCGTTATATAACGAAAAATTCGAGATTCACACGTGAATAGCCCGGGTCCGCAACAGCACAGCATTACCGAGGCGGCTGCCGATTGGGCGGTGCGCCTGCACGCCGGCGCCCTGACCGATCAGGAGCAGGCCGAGTTGCGCCAATGGATCGCCAGAGACAGCCGCCATGAAGCGGCGCTGCGTTTTGCCGAGCAGACGTGGGCGGCGCTGGGCGAGGTGCATCGCGATGAGACGGTGCATCGCCAGCGGCCGCCCGCCACCGCTGCGCCGGTGCGCGGCCCTCGTCGGCGCAGGCCGTGGCGCATGGCGGCGAGTGTTGCGCTGTTGCTGGTGGTGGCGGGCGTCGGCTGGGTGCGCGGGCCTGAGGCGCTGCTGCAGGTGCAGGCCGATTACCTCACCCAAAAAGGCGAAGTGCGCACCGTGCACCTGGCGGACGGCAGCAGCGTGCAACTGGATTCTGCGAGTGCGATCAAGCTGGATTTTGACGGTGTGCAGCGGCGCATCAGCCTGATCAAAGGCTCGGCGATCTTTGATGTGGCGCCCATGGCCGGTGAGGAAAAAAGGCCGTTCGTGGTGCACAGCGCCAGCGGGCAAACCCGTGCCCTGGGCACGCGGTTTGTGGTCGAGCGTGAGGACGACCGGCAGGCCTGGGTCGGAGTGTTGCAGCACAGTGTGGCCGTCACGCTGCAGGCGCTGCCGCAGAAAGAAACGGTGCTCAAGGAAGGCCAGGCTGCGCGCTACAGCCCGGAGAACGGCGTGGTCGCCCTCGACGACTTCGACCTGGAGCGCGCCACCAGTTGGCGTCGCGGTGTGCTGATCTTCGACCGCTTGCCGCTGGCCAAGGTCATCGAACAGCTCAACCGCTACCGGCCGGGCAAGGTGGTGCTGACCAATGCCGACCTCGGCACCCGTGAAGTCAGCGGCGTGTTCCGCCTCGATATGCTCGACACGGCCCTCGGCACCCTGACCGAAGAATTACAGGTGCAGCGCTTTGATCTGGCGGGGCTGAGCCTGATCTATTGATGGGGTCGCCGGGCCCCGTTTACGCCCTTTGAAAAAACTTTCAAAAAAACCTTACTGAGTTCCGACGCCTGACACGTCCTGTTAAGTGAGAAGTATTCGCATAAACAAGAATGGTCAGCGAAGGGATAACGTCGATGTCTGCAATCACCAAGGGGCGCAACACCGGTAGCCGGTTGGCCCTTGCCATCCACCTGGGGCTGTTAGCCTCCGCCTGCCAGGTGCAGGCCGCCGAGGCGCCAGTCGGTGAATCACAGCCTGTCACGTTGACGTTTGATATTGCGGCGCAACCCTTGGGCCTTGCCGTACTGACGTTCGCCGACCAGGCCGGGTTGCAAGTGTTGTTCGACAGCGCGCGCCTGCAAGGCCTCACCAGCACCGCGCTCAAGGGCCGTTACAGCGCCCAGGAAGGCCTCGGCCGATTGGTGGGCAGTGCACCGGTGGAATACCGCTTTACCGGGGACCGGCAGGTGACGCTGACTCGCGTCGGCGCCGACCATGACGGTGCGCTGACCGTGGGCACCACCACCATCACCGGCAACACCAACGGCAAGCCAAGCGACTGGGTGTACGACACACCGCGCTCGGTGGCCGTGATCAGTCGCGAGCAGATCGACAAACGCCCACCACGCCACGCCGCCGACATGCTCGAAGAAACCGCCGGCGTGTACACCGCCGTCAACCAGCGTGACCCGGGCCTGTCGGTGAACATCCGCGGCGTGCAGGACTACGGCCGGGTCAACATGAACATCGACGGCATGCGCCAGAACTTCAACGTCAACGGCCACCAGCAGCGCAACGGCACGATGTTGATCGACCCGGAATTCATCTCCAGCATCGAAATCGACAAGGGCAGCCAGTCCGGGCAGGGCGGTGCTGCCGTGTTGGGCGGGATTGCATCCTTCAAGACCCTGGAGGCCAGTGAGTTCCTGGCCGATGGCAAGGACTATGGCGGGCGTCTGCGTGCCGGTAGCGGGATTGGTGAACTGGGTAACGGCACCTATTTCAACGGCAGCGGTGTGTTTGCCTTTGGCGACGAGCGCGGCGACGTGCTGCTGGGGTACAGCGAACGGCATTTTGGCGACTACCGCGCCGGTACCCACAACGACCAGAAACTGGGCACTCATTTGCGCGCTCGTGACTCCCAGCCTGCGGCCTTCGACGATTGGCTGAACAGTGAGGTCGGTGACACCGGCAGCGTGACCCGCTCGCAAATCGTCAAGTTCGGCCTGAACCTGCCCAATGACCAACGGGTGCAACTGAGCTACCTGGAAAGTGACAGCGACAGCAATGACGCGTGGGCCTACACCGCCCCGGATAACCAGAGCGTGTACTACCAGCGCGTCAGCAAGAACAACCTCAATGCCAGGAACGTCGGACTGGATTATCGCTACACGCCGGATAACCCGCTGATCGATTTCAAGGCCAAGGTCTACTACGTCACCACACAGATGGACCGGGACAATGCGCCCAACACCGCGTCGCTGACCTCCGGCAACTATGTGGCGGGCTACACGGATCATTTTCAGACCGATACCTGGGGTGTACAGGGCGACAACACATCGCGGTTCGACTTCGATGCGTTGGGTCATGTGAGTTGGAACTACGGCGTGGAGGTGTATCAAGACAAGTTCAAGCCCAGTACCAACAAGGTCGAGGCCACCAACCTTTCCGGCCTGTTGCCTTACGTTGAAGGCGGGACGCCCGGTGGCAAACGCACCATCGCCAGCCTGTTCAACAACCTGCAGTACGAATATGGCGACTGGCTGACGCTGGATGCGGGCTTGCGGTACGACCGCTATCGGCTGGAAGGGGTCACCGGGATGACGCTGTACCGGCGCGATCGGTTCTACAGCAGCACGGTAGGTGCCAAGCGTGTCGAGGAAGTGTTCGACATTGATAGAGAAGAGGGCCAGTTCTCTCCCACGTTCGGTATCGGCATAAAACCGGGGCTGGACTGGATGCAACTCTACGCCCGCTGGGGCAAGGGCTGGCGCCCGCCGGCGGTGACGGAAACCTTCATGACCGGGCGTCCTCACGGTGGCAGCTCATCAGAGCGGGTGTTTCCCAACCCGTTCCTGAAACCCGAAGAGTCGCGGGACTGGGAAATGGGCGTGAACGTATTCAAAGAGGGACTGCTGTTCGGTGACGACCGCCTGGGCATGAAGGTGGCTTACTTCGATACCCGGATCGAGAACTTCTCTTTCCTCAATCACAGCGTCAGTTTGCCGGAGACCTCCGTCGGCGGTTTTCTCGGCACGATGGCGTACGTCAATAACACCAACCCCACGCGCTTTCGGGGGGTGGAGTACCAGCTCAACTACGACATGGGGCGGGCGTACGCCAACCTTAGTTACACCCACATGATCGGCAGTAATGAGTTCTGCTCGAAGAACTATTACATGGGCGGGGCGAAGAAGAACGGGCCGTCCACCACACGCTATGAACGCTACACCCGGCCAAACGGCACGATCGGCCTGCGCCCGGTGACCACGTATGAGGTGCTGGACGACGATGTCGCCAACAACAAGGAAAGCTGTGGCCGGATCATGGGCAACGCCACCTATATGCCGGCTGATCGCGGCTCGCTGACCCTGGGCGCGCGCTTCCTGGAAAAGCGACTCGATATGGGCGTCCGCGTGCGCTACAGCTCAGGCAATGGCGAGAACCTCGACTCACAAGGTTATGACTTCATCGACCAGGCGCTATGGCCCCAGTACACCCTCTATGACCTGTACGCCAGCTACTGGATGACCGACCAATTGAACATCGCCCTGGCGCTGGAAAACGCCACCGATGAGGCCTACTTCGTTGCGATGGGGGACGCCAATAACCTGAGCCTGGCGCGCGGGCGAACGTTGAGCGGGATGCTCGAATACAAGTTCTGATCAAGGTGCCACGGCACTTTATCAACCAACGGTTTTGCCCAAGGGTGGGCAAAAAGTGCGCTGTATGAGCGTGCTGATCAATCGTGTTGTTTATAACGAGGTTAAGTGATGACTATTTCTGTTAGTTACGAAGCTGCGCTCGGTGCTTACTCCGTCTCGGACTATCTGACCGACTGGGCACTGGGGTTCAACACTGCGGGGCACGGCAGCAGCAACACCGGCGGCTTCAGCAACGGCTCCCTGAGCGGCGACCAGTATTCGACCCACGGCGCCAACAATTCCGACTACGCCTTCATTGCCGACAGCAACACCAGCAACGGCCTGCACTACGTATTCAACCCGGCGCTGCCAGCCAGCCACAACGAAAACCACTACCTGTGGGGCAACCTGGATAACGTTCAACTGGGCACCGGCCTGGGCGGCGGCAATGGCAGCGACTTCACCCTCGATGCGTTCAAAGTGGCTTTCAACGGCCTCGACTTGAGCGCGGCACAAGGTGCAGGCCGCGTCGGCAATGACGTTCAGAACGTGATCTACAGCCTGATGCAAGGCAACACCTCGGCACTGGAAACCGTGCTCAACAACCTGCTGGACGACTTCGGCCTGTCCACCGCCAACACCTTCGACGAGATCTCGGCCGGCCTGGCAGCACACGCTACGGCAACCACCACCGACGTCGCCCTGGTAGGCGTGCAGGACGTTGCACAGGACTGGGCACTCGCTGCCTGATGTTGCTGCGCAATGAAAAAAGCGAATGGAAGATCACTCTCCCATTCGCTGCGTAAACCCCGTCGTCGCCGTGAGTTTCGAAGGCCAGGGCGACGGCGGTGACAAATTCTGCGCAGCGGCGCGCGGCGTGTCAAACGCGGGCGGCGCTTCCCGATTTCCCCCATGAGAATCCCTCGATGCGCCATGCCGGCAACGAAACCCTGGCCGCTCTCACGGCCTATAAAAGTGGCTTCCTCAACATTGGCCTGTTTTCGGCAGTGATCAACCTGTTGATGCTGGCCCCGGCGCTGTACATGTTGCAGGTCTACGACCGGGTGCTGGCCTCCGGCAACTCGATGACACTGTTGATGCTGACGCTGATGATCCTTGGCTTGTTCGGCTTGATGGGCGCGCTGGAGTGGGTGCGCAGCCAGGTGGTGATCCGCCTTGGCACACAGATGGACATGCGCCTGAACCAGCGGGTGTACGACGCCGCGTTCGAGGCGCAACTCAAGGGCGGTACCCAGGCGGCCGGGCAGGCGTTGAGCGACCTGACGACCTTGCGCCAGTTCGCCACCGGCCAGGCGCTGTTCGCATTTTTTGATGCGCCGTGGTTTCCGGTGTACTTGCTGGTGATCTTCCTGTTCCACCCCTGGCTCGGCGTCCTGGCGCTGGCCGGTGCGCTGATGCTGATGGCGCTGGCGTGGGCCAACCAGCACATCTGCCAGGCACCGTTGACTCAGGCCAATCAGCTGTCGATCAGCGCCAGCCAGCAGGCCACGGCCAACCTGCGCAATGCCGAAGCCATCGAAGCCATGGGCATGCTGGCAACCCTGCGTGCGCGCTGGTTTGCCCAGCACCAGGCGTTTCTGGCGGCGCAGAACCTGGCCAGTGAAAAGACCGCTGCCATCAGTGCCTGGTCCAAGGGCGTACGCCTGGCGTTGCAGTCATTGGTCCTCGGTCTGGGCGCATTGCTGGCGGTGCAGGGGGCTATTACGCCGGGCATGATGATCGCCGGCTCGATCCTGATGGGGCGGGTACTGAGCCCTATCGACCAGCTGATCGGCGTGTGGAAACAGTGGAGTTCGGCGCGCCTGGCCTATGACCGTTTGACCCTGATGCTGGCGGCCAACCCGGCGCGCACCGAGCGCATGAGCTTGCCGGCGCCCAGCGGCCAGTTGACGGTCGAACAGGTAAGCGCGTGTGCGCCCGGCATTCGTCGGCCCGCGTTGGCCAACCTCGGGTTCAGCCTGCCTGCCGGTGACGTGCTGGGCGTGATCGGGCCTTCCGGTTGCGGCAAGTCGACCCTGGCGCGGTTGCTGGTGGGGGCCTGGGCGCCCTTGGCCGGCAAGGTGCGGCTGGACGGCGCGGACCTGGCGCAATGGGACAAGCAGCAACTCGGCCCGCACATTGGGTATCTGCCCCAGGACATCCAGCTGTTCGCCGGCAGCATTGCCGACAACATCGCGCGTTTCGACACCGTGGATTCGGACAAGGTGCTCGCTGCCGCGCAAATGGCCGGCGTGCATCAACTGATCCTGCAGTTGCCCCAAGGCTACGACACCCAACTGGGGGAGGGCGGTGCCGGGTTGTCCGGCGGGCAGAAGCAACGTGTCGCGCTGGCGCGAGCGCTGTACGGCGTGCCTGCGCTGATCGTACTGGATGAGCCCAATTCCAATCTCGATGAGGCCGGCGAGCAGGCCTTGCTCCATGCCATCACCTTGCTCAAGGCGCAGCGTCGCACGCTGGTGCTGATCACCCACAAGACCCCTGTGCTGGCGTTGACGGACCAATTACTGATTCTGCGGGACGGCCAGTTGCAGGCGTTCGGGCCCACGGCGCGGGTGTTGGAGGCCACGCAGAAACCGGTGGCCGCGCCGCCCAAACCGGTGTCGGCGATGAGCATGAGCTACCGCCTCGGTGAAGGAAAAAAAGCATGAACCGACCTGTGCTTGTGACGGACAACAGCGTGCCGCCGGTGAACAACGTGCTGGCGCTGGACGATAAAAAATACGCGCGCCTGGGCTGGTTGCTGGTGCTCGGCGGGTTTGCCGGGTTCCTTGGCTGGGCCGCGCTGGCACCGTTGGACAAGGGCGTGGCGGTGTCCGGCAAGGTCATGGTGTCGGGGCACCGCAAGACGGTGCAGCACCCCGCGGGCGGGATCGTCGAGCGGATCGAGGTGCGCGATGGCGAGGTGGTAAGCGCCGGCCAGGTATTGATCCGCCTGAAGGAAACCCCGTTGCGCGGGCAGATGCAGTCTTTGCGCAGCCAGTTCATTGCGTCCCGGGCCAGCGAAGCGCGCTTGAGTGCCGAGAGCGAAGGCTTGTCGGCCATCGTCTTCGGCCCCGAACTGCTGAACGAGCCTGAGGCCGCCGCCACCTTGAGCCTGCAACGGCAACTGTTCAGCAGTCGCGCCCAGGCCCTGGCCACGGAGCAGCAAGGCCTGCGGGAAACCATCGCCGGGGCCGAGGCACAATTGCGCGGCACCCGGGAATCCCAGGCCAGCAAAGTGCTGCAACGCACCGCGATGAATGAACAACTGCAAGGCCTGCGCGAGCTGGCGCGGGACGGCTACATTCCGCGCAATCGGCTGCTGGAAAATGAACGGCTGTATGCCCAGCTCGACGGTGCGATTGCCGAGGATTTCGGCCGCATCGGCCAGTTGCAACGGCAAGTCCTCGAACTGCGCCTGCGCATCCGCCAGCTCGGCGAAGACTTCCAGAAAGACCTGCGCGGCCAACTGGCCGAAACCCGCACCCGCAGCGACGACTTGCGCAACCGGTTGGCCTCGGCCGAATTCGAATTGGCCAACAGCCTGGTGCGCGCGCCGGCGGCTGGCGTGGTGGTGGGGCTGGAGGTGTACACCGAAGGCGGCGTGATCAAGCCCGGCCAGGCGCTGATGGACATCGTGCCCCAGGGCGAACCACTGCTGGTGGAAGCGCGGGTGCCGGTGCAGATGGTCGACAAGGTGCTCCCGGGCTTGCCGGTGGAGTTGCTGTTCTCGGCGTTCAACCAGAGCACCACCCCACGCATTGCCGGTGAAGTGACGCTGGTGTCGGCCGACCGCCAGGTCGACGAGCGCACCGATGAGCCGTATTACACCTTGCGCGCCCAGGTCAGTGCAGCTGGCATGCGCCAGCTCGACGGCTTGCAGATTCGCCCGGGCATGCCGGTGGAAGCGTTCGTCAAAACCGGTGAGCGCTCGATGCTCAACTACCTGTTCAAACCCTTGCTGGATCGGACTCACATGGCGTTGGTGGAAGAATGAAGGCGCTGTTATTCGGTCTGTGTTGTGCCTGCAGTGGATCGGTTCAGGCGCTGGGATTGCTCGACGCCTATGACTTGGCCCTGCGCAACGATCCGACGTTTCAGGCGGCAATCCAGGAGCGCGAGGCCGGCGAGGAAAACCGCATCATCGGCCGCGCCGGGCTGTTGCCGAACCTGTCCTGGAGCTACAACAACTCGCGCAATGAATCCGAAGTCACCCAGTCGACGGCGGTGGGCAACGTCACCAGCGACCGCGATTACCGCAGCTATGCCTCGACCCTGACCCTGCAACAACCGCTGCTCGATTACGAAGCCTATGCGCGCTATCGCCAGGGTGCAGCGCAGGCGCTGTTTGCCGATGAACGCTTTCGCAGCAAGAGCCAGGAACTGGCCGTGCGGGTGTTGAGCGCCTACAGCCAGGCGTTGCTGGCCCAGGAGCGGATCGAGCTGAGCCGCGCCCAGAAACGCGCGTATGCCGAGCGCCTGCAACTCAATGAACGGCTGCTCAAGGGCGGCGAGGGCACCCGCACCGATGTGCTGGAAACCCAGGCACGCCTGAGCCTGGCCCAGGCCGAAGAGATCGAATCCCTGGACACCCAGGACGCAGCCTTGCGCGAGCTGGAAGCGATTGTGGGCCAGCCGTTGCAGATAGACGAGTTGGCGCCGCTGACTCGCCAGTTCGAGATCCCGCCGCTGGAGCCCAACCGTTTCGAGACCTGGCGGGAAATGGCGATGGCCAACAACCCGGAGCTCAAATCCCAGCACCACGCGCTGGACGTCGCCGAATACGAAGTGGAGCGCAAGCGCGCCGGGCACATGCCCAAGGTCAGCCTGTATGCGAGCAGCCGCCAGACCAGCTCGGATTCGGAAAGCAGCTACAACCAGAAGTACGACACCAACAGCGTCGGCATCCAGGTCAGCCTGCCGCTGTTCGCCGGTGGCTCGGTGTCGGCGTCAACCCGTCAGGCCGCCAATCAACTGTCCCAGGCCCAATATGAACTGGACGCGCAGACCGCCAGGACGCTGATCGAACTGCGCAAGCAATTCAACCTCAACACCAGCGGCGCGGCCAAAGTGCGGGCGTATGAAATGGCGGTCAGCTCGGCCACCGCCCTGGTGAAGGCGACGAAGAAAAGCGTGACCGGTGGCGAGCGCGTCAACCTCGATGTGCTGGATGCCGAGCAGCAACTGTTCACGGCACGCCGCGACCTGGCGGATGCGCGGCATGCGTATCTGCTGGCGCGGATACAACTGAAGTATTTTGCAGGGTTGCTGAACGAGCAGGACCTGCGGGCGTTGGCGGGGTATTTCCAGCCATCGGCATGATGGCTATATCGGCTAACACACCGATCCACTGTGGGAGCTGTCGAGCCTTGGCGAGGCTGCGATGGCGGCGGGGCTGATGACATTTTTCTGTCTGACCCACCGCCATCGCGGCCTCGCTAAAGCTCGACGGCTCCCACATTTTGATCTTTGCAGTGCTGGGGATTTAACGCCGGGTCAGTAACACACCCGATTCCATGTGGTGCGTCCACGGGAACTGGTCAAACATCGCGCACTGGGTAATCCGGTGCGTGTCATGCAGTTGCGCAATGTTCGCCGCCAACGTCTCCGGGTTGCAGGAGATGTACAGGATGTTCTCGAAGCGCCGGGTCAGCTCGCAGGTGTCCGGGTCCATGCCGGCACGCGGCGGGTCGACGAACACGCTGCCAAACTCGTAGCTCTTGAGGTCGATGCCGTGCAGGCGGCGGAACGGCCGCACTTCATTCAAGGCCTCGGTCAGCTCTTCGGCAGACAAACGCACCAGGGTGACGTTATCCACCGCGTTTTCATCGAGGTTGCTCAGCGCCGCGTTCACCGAAGTCTTGCTGATCTCGGTGGCCAGCACTTTGCGCACGCGAGTGGCCAGGGGCAGGGTGAAGTTGCCGTTGCCGCAGTACAGCTCCAGCAGGTCATCACTGCGATCGCCCAGGGCTTCGAATGCCCAGTTGAGCATCTTCTGGTTCACCGTGCCGTTGGGCTGGGTGAACGCGCCTTCAGGCTGGCGATAGCTGAAGGTGCGACCGCCGACGTCGAGTTTCTCGACCACGTAATCGCGGCCGATCACATCGCGCTTGCCCTTGGAGCGGCCGATGATGCTGACGTTCAGGTCCGCCGCCAGCGTGTTCGCCGCCGTATGCCAATGCTCGTCCAGCGGGCGGTGATAGCACAGGGTAATCATCGCGTCGCCGGCCAAAGTGGTGAGGAACTCCACCTGGAACAGCTTGTGGCTCAGGGCGGCGCTGGCTTGCCAGGCGGCCTTGAGTTGCGGCATCAATTGGTTGATGCGCAGGCTGGCAATCGGAAACTCTTCAATGAGGATCGGCGTGCGCTTGTCGTCCTGGGAGAACATTGCGTAGTGGCGCTGACCCTCTTCGCGCCACAGGCGGAACTCCGCCCGCAGGCGGAAGTTCTGCAACGGCGAGTCGAAAACCTGAGGCTCTGGCGCGTCGAACGGCGCCAGCAGGTCACGCAGGCGCGTGACCTTTTCTTCCAGTTGAACGGTGTAGCTTGCGGCGTCAAAAGTCATGCGTTGAACCAGCCCAGCTTGATCACAAACAGAATCGACAGGATCACCAGCGCCGGGTTCAGCTCACGGTAGCGGCCCGAAAGCAGCTTGATGGCGGTCCAGGCGATGAAACCGAAGGCAATGCCGTTGGCGATGGAATAAGTGAATGGCATCGCCAGGGCGGTGATCACCACCGGTGCGGCGACGGTGATGTCGTCCCAGTCGATTTCGGCCAGGCCCGAGGTCATCAGCACGGCGACGAACAGCAGCGCCGGTGCGGTGGCGAAGGCCGGAACGCTGGCCGCCAGTGGCGAGAAGAACAGCGCCAGCAGGAACAGGATCGCGACCACGACGGCGGTCAAACCGGTACGGCCACCGGCGCTCACGCCCGCCGCCGATTCGATGTAGCTGGTGGTGGTCGAGGTGCCCAGCAGCGAGCCGGCCATGGCCGCCGTACTGTCAGCGATCAGCGCACGGCCCATTTTCGGCATGTGGCCGTCCTTGCCCATGAG
Source organism: Pseudomonas sp. 21615526 (assembly GCF_013386245.1). Classification (NCBI taxonomy): domain Bacteria; kingdom Pseudomonadati; phylum Pseudomonadota; class Gammaproteobacteria; order Pseudomonadales; family Pseudomonadaceae; genus Pseudomonas; species Pseudomonas sp. 21615526. The sequence continues at coordinate 89,730 of NZ_JACAOM010000039.1, forward strand.
GCCCGCGCGCTTGGCGACGCCGATCAGGGTGCCGGAGTTGTCGAACAGGTCGACGAACAGGAACGCGAAAATCACGCTCACCAGGCCGATGTCCAGGGCGCCCTTGATGTCCAGTTGCAGGAAGGTCGGGGCCAGCGAAGGTGGCATCGACATCACGCCGCCGAACGGGGTGAAGCCCAGCACGATGGAGGCGATGGTCACCACCAGGATGCCGATCAATACCGCGCCGCGCACTTTCAGGGCTTCCAGCGCAACGATCAGCGCGAAGCCGAGGGTGGCGAGGATCGGCGCGGGTTGTTTCAGGTCGCCCAGGCCCACCATGGTGGCCGGGTTGCTGACCACGATGCCGGCGTTGTGCAGGGCGATCAGCGCCAGGAACAGGCCGATACCCGCCGCAATCGCCGAGCGCAGGGGCAGCGGGATGCTGTTGATGATCCATTCACGGATGCGGAAGATCGACAGCAGGAAGAACAGCACTGCCGAGATGAACACCGCACCCAGCGCCACTTGCCAGGTGTGGCCCATGTGCAGGACCACGGTGTAGGTGAAGAATGCGTTGAGGCCCATGCCCGGTGCCAGGGCAATCGGGTAGTTGGCGATCAGGCCCATCACGGTGGAACCGATGGCCGCCGCGAGGCAGGTCGCGACAAAGACCGCGCCCTTGTCCATGCCGGTCTCGCCGAGAATGCTCGGGTTGACGAACAGGATGTAGGCCATGGCCAGGAAGGTGGTGACGCCCGCGAGAATCTCGGTGCGCACATTCGTGTTGTGTGCCTTGAGTTGAAACAGCTTTTCCAGCATGCCTGCTCCCTGTGACGCTATCTTGCGTCGTTATTTGTTGACCTCTAAGTCAAAGCACAAACTGCGCCAAGCGCCTGTGGTTCCAGAGAGGATCGGAAAAAGCGGCGCATCATACCAGCAGCCGAGGGCCAGTGGCGCATAGGCTTGATCATGGCCTTGAGGCATACTGCGCCGACGTTTATTACAGGGTCATCGACAGCATGAAAAAAGCCAGCGCCTGGAGTCTAGCTCTGTTCGGTTGCATCGGCCTGTGGCTCGGTGCGGCACCGGCGTGGGGCGCGCCTGCACCGGCGTTGAGCGAGGTGCGGGTATTCAAGGTTCAGTCGGCCAAGTGCACTGAAACCATTCCCGAGCGGGCCGACAGCACCCAGATGTGCACGCACCGCGGGCAGACACTGGTGTACGTGATGGAAGTCGGCCTGGGCAACAGCCCACAGGCATTTTTCGACGGCGCGTCGGTGCCCCGTATCAGCACCACCGCCATCTGCCAGGTGGGTTCCATCAGCCAGCCATGCAGCGGCGCGGGAACGTTGATGGGCTACATCTATACGTTCCAGCTGGATAATGTCGAAGCCGGCGGCACGTTCCAGTACAGCAACACCTCGATCAACCCACCGCGCAACCAGTTGGTCACCACCCTCGGCATTCGCTGATCGCCACCCATCAATTGCCTTGAACGCTCATAAACTCCGGAAGTCGGACCGCTAAGACGGCGACTTTTCTGAACGCCGCGATTGCACACCAATCCGTGAGGTGTTTATGAGCGCAACTCCCAATGGCGCGGCGGCCAAGCCGTTCGTCAGTCATCCGATACGCCTGACCCTCAATCGGGACCCCATTCAACTGGATGTATTGCCCTGGACCACCCTGCTGGACCTGCTGCGCGAGCAACTGGACCTGACGGGCACCAAGAAGGGCTGCGACCACGGCCAGTGCGGTGCCTGCACCGTGTTGCTCAACGGTAAGCGGGTGAACGCCTGCCTGACCCTGGCGGTGATGTGCGACGGTGCCGAGTTGACCACCATCGAAGGCCTGGCCTCGGGCGAAGACCTGCACCCGATGCAACAGGCCTTTATCAAGCACGATGCCTTCCAGTGTGGCTACTGCACGCCGGGGCAAATCTGCTCGGCGGTGGGCCTGGCCCGTGAAGGCCGCGCCCACGACACCGCGCAAATCCAGGAACTGATGAGCGGCAACCTGTGCCGCTGCGGCGCCTACAACAACATCCGTGATGCCATCGAAGAAGCCTTGCCGGCGTGCCGCGTGCAGGGAGGTGAGCAATGAATCCCTTCCATTACAGCAAGCCGGCCGACGTGCAGGAGGCGGTGCACCTGGTCAGCCCGGCGTCGCGGTTTATCGCCGGTGGCACCAACCTGCTGGACCTGATGAAAGAGAACATCAGCCGCCCGGAGCACCTGATTGATATCACCGGGCTGCCACTTCGCGACGTAGAAGAAACTCCCGAGGGCGGCTTGATGATCGGTGCCCTGGTGAGCAACGCCGACCTGGCCTGGCACCCGCTGATCGAGGAACGGTACCCGCTGCTGTCCCAGGCCATCCTCGCCGGCGCCTCGCCGCAATTGCGCAATATGGCCAGTACCGGCGGCAACCTGCTGCAACGCACCCGTTGCTACTACTTCTATGACGCCGCCGTGCCCTGCAATAAACGCGAGCCCGGCAGTGGCTGCCCGGCGCGGGTCGGTTTGAACCGCATCCACGCGATCCTCGGCGCCAGCGACCAGTGCGTCGCCACCCATCCTTCGGACATGTGCGTGGCCCTGGCCGCCCTGGATGCGCGGGTGCATGTGCAGGGCCGGGGTGGTGCGCGGGTCATCGAGTTCGCCGACTTTCACCGGCTGCCGGGCGATGCCCCCCAGCGGGATAACCAGTTGGCCGACGACGAACTGATCACCGCCATCGAGTTGCCTGCCGACCACCTGGCTGCCCACAGTCACTATCTGAAAATCCGTGACCGGGCTTCCTACGCCTTCGCCCTGATATCCGTCGCGGCGGCGCTGGAGCTGGATGGCGATGTGATCGTCGACGCCCGCCTGGCCCTGGGCGGCGTCGCCCACAAGCCATGGCGTGATCGCGCGGTGGAAGCCGCGCTGATCGGCCAGTCCGTCAGCCGCGAAACTTTCAGCACTGCCGCCGAAACCCTGCTCCTGGACGCCGAGCCGCTGGAGCACAACGGCTTCAAGATCAAACTGGCACGCCGCGCGATCATTCGCGCCCTGAGCGATGCCGCTGTTGCAGGAGCCACGTCATGAGCGCAATCGGCAAACCGTTGGACCGGGTCGACGGTCTGCTCAAGGTCACCGGGCAAGCGCGCTATGCCGGTGAGTTTCCCGAGGATGGCTTGCTGCACGGCAGCGTGGTGTCGAGCAACATCGCCAAGGGCCGGGTCATCCGCATTGATGCGTCCCAAGCCCTGGCGCTGCCCGGTGTGGTGATGGTGCTTGATCACCTCAACCGCCCGAAACTGGCCAGCTACGACGACAGCTACGCCGATGCCGATGCTGCCGACGGCTCGCCGTTTCGCCCGCTGTACAACGACCGCGTGCTCTACAGCGGCCAGCCGTTGGCATTGGTGATTGCCGACAACCTGGAGCTGGCGCGCCACGCCGGTTCCCTGGTGCAGATCGAATACGCCGCCGAGCCTGCCGAGACCGATCTGCTGGCCTTGCAGGAGCAGGCGCACCCGTCGCCGCAAACACCGCCCAAGCCGCGCGGCAACTTCCAGGCCGAATGGACCGGCGCCGCCACGAGCCTGGATCTGCACTACAGCACGCCCATCGAACACCATAACCCCATGGAACCCCACGCCAGTACCGTGCTGTATCAGCCGGACGGCACCCTGCATATCCACGACAAGACCCAGGGGCCGCAGAACTGCCAGGCCTATGTGCAGAAAGTCTTCGGCCTGGATAAAAGCCAGGTGCGGATCTTCGCCGCGTTCGTCGGCGGCGCCTTTGGTTCAGGTCTGCGCCCGCAGTACCAGTTGCCGCTGGCAGTGATGGCATCGCTGGCCCTGAAGCGTTCGGTGCGCGTCACCCTCACGCGCCAGCAGATGTTCACCTTCGGTTATCGCCCGCGCACCTTGCAGCGCCTGCAACTGGGTGCTGCCGCCAATGGCCGCTTGCTTGCCCTGGGCCACACCGCCATCGGCCAGACCTCGCGCTTCGAGGACTTCAGCGAACACGTGGTGGAATGGAGCGGCATGCTCTATCACTGCGATAACGTGCTGCTGACCTACAAGCTGGTGCCGCTGGACGTGTTCACACCGCTGGACATGCGCGCTCCCGGCGCAGCGCTGGGGGTGATCGGCCTGGAATGCGCGATGGATGAACTGGCCTGCGCCCTGGGCATCGACCCGGTGCAATTGCGGCTGATCAACTATGCCGAGCGCAATCAGAACGAAGACAAGCCCTGGTCCAGCAAAGCGTTGCGCGAATGCTACAGCGAAGGTGCCGAGCGTTTTGGCTGGAGCCAGCGCAACCCGGAGCCGCGAAGCATGCGCGATGGTCGCCAACTGATCGGTTGGGGCATGGCCGGCGGGGTGTGGGAGGCCCTGCAAATGAAAGCCAGCGCCAAGGCGCGGATCGACCATCTGGGCAAGCTCACGGTCAGCAGCGCCACCACCGATATCGGCACCGGCACCTACACGGTCATGGCGCAGATCGCCGCCCAGGCCAGCGGCGTGCCGGTAGGCGATGTGACGTTCCTGCTGGGGGATTCATCGCTGCCGACAGCGCCATTGCAGGGCGGCTCGTTTACCGTGTCGTCGGTGGGCAGTGCGGTGCAACAGGCCTGTGAAGCGTTGAACGCCAAGCTGTTGGACATTGCACGCAAGACGTACCCGGCGTTCAAAGACGCTGAGTCGGCGCGGTTTGAGAATGGCCAGATGCACGCCGGTGACCAGCGCATCTCCCTGGCGCAATTGGTGCAAGACAGCGGCGAGCAGGCGCTGGAAGTGCAGGTGGATTGCGAGCCGGGCAAACAGCGCGAAGGCTATGCCTCTGCCACGCATTCAGCGGTGTTTGTCGAAGTGCGGGTGGATGAGGACCTGGGCACCATCAAGATCAGCCGGGTGGTCAGTGCGATTGCGGCCGGGCGGGTGGTCAATCCGAAGATGGCCCGTAGCCAGATTCTCGGCGGTGTGGTCTGGGGCATCGGCATGGCGTTGCATGAGGAGACCCAGGTCGATCACGCATTGGGTCGCTCCATGAACCACAGCCTGGCCGAATACCACATTCCGGTAAACGCGGATATCGGCGAGATTGATGTGCTGTTTGTCGAAGAACACGACGAGATCGTCAACGCCCTTGGGTCCAAGGGCGTCGGCGAGATCGGGATAGTCGGGGTGGCGGCGGCGGTGGCCAACGCGGTGTATCACGCCACCGGCAAGCGGGTGCGGGACTTTCCCGTCACCCTCGACAAGGTCTTCTAAACCTTGGCGGGTTCTTCCACCGGCACATGCATGCGGTCGCGGTTGGCCAGGGTCGGGAACAGTTTGATCCAGACCCCGGTCACCACCAGCGTGCCGATGCCGCCCATGACCACGGCGGGCACGGTGCCGAACCAGTGGGCGGTGATCCCGGACTCAAATTCGCCCAACTGATTCGACGCGCCGATAAACAGCCCGTTGACCGCGCTGACCCGGCCGCGCATTTCGTCCGGGGTTTCCAGTTGCACGAACGAGGCGCGGATCACCATGCTGATCATGTCCGCTGCGCCCAATACCACCAGCACCGCCAGGGAGAACCAGAACGAGGTCGACAGGCCGAACGCGATGGTGGCTACGCCAAACACCCCGACCGCCGTAAACATGATCCGCCCGACATGCCGGTCGACGGCAAACCGCGCCAGCCACAACGACATCAACAACGCCCCGACCGCTGGCGCCGAGCGCAGCAGCCCAAGGCCCCACGGCCCGGTCAGCAAAATGTCCTTGGCGAACACCGGCAGCAAGGCCGTGGCGCCGCCCAGCAATACGGCGAACAGGTCCAGGGAAATCGCGCCGAGGATGTCCGGCCGACTGCGGATAAAACGAATCCCGGCCAGCAACGAATCCATGGTCGCCTTGGCCTTGTTCAGCGGCGTCTGGCGCGCGGGCAGGTTGAGGGTCAGCACGCAGGCGATCAGGTACAGCACCACCGTGGGGCCGTAGACCCAGACACTGCCAAAGGCGTACAGCAGACCGCCCAGCGCCGGCGCCATGATGGTGGCCAGTTGCTGTGCCGACTGCGACGACGCCACCGCGCGGGGGAACAGTGCCGTGGGCACGATGCTCGGCAGCAGGGCCTGGGTGGTGGGCATTTCAAACGAGCGGGCTGCGCCCAGCAGGAATGCCAGGATAAAAATCATCTCGCGGGTGACATTGCCGGTCAGCCCGCCGATTGCCAGGGATAGCGCGATCAACGCTTGAACGGTCTGGCAGATGGCTGCGACCTTGCGCCGTTCATAGCGGTCGGCCACATGGCCGGTGTGCAGCATGAACAGTACCCGCGGTACGAACTCCACCAGGCCGACCAAACCCAGGTCCAGCACGTTGCCGGTCAGTTGGTAGAGGTTCCAGCCGATGGCCACGGTGAGCATCTGGAAACCGCTGGCGGTGAAGATCCGCGCCAGCCAGAACGCGATGAAAGGGCGGTGGTGACGTAACAGCAGCGCGGGTTCACTGGGCATCGGGGAGACGGGTCTGGGTGGGGGAACGGTGAGGTTATCACCAACTTGTAACCAATAGTTGCGTGGTGGGTTGGGGGGATGAGATATGTTCAGTCTGGCTGAGTACAT